>NZ_JBIWHY010000014.1:0-81367 GCF_044764345.1 Bacillus sp. NPDC094106
TAAAAAGAAGGCTTGAGCCGTATGATGGGAAACTGTCACGTACGGTTCTTAGGGGAGTTAGGGGCAGTGATGCCCCTCGCTTACCCGACTTAACCTCCCATGAATATCCTATACATCCAATTTTTATAACAAATCACCTCTTCCAGATGTTAAAATTAAAGAAAAAGGGAGATGTTACTATAGAAAAAAAATTTGATTTTTATATAGACGCGAAAACAGAAAAATGTATAATAACCAAGCTTCGGACTGCTGGTTGTGTTTTTGCAGAAGATGAGGCACAATTGCTTATCTCAGAGGCACAAACACCAGAAATATTAGCCGATATGCTGGAACGACGAATAGCCGGTCTTCCCTTAGAACACATCATCGGTTGGGCAAATTTCTGTGGTCTTCGGATAGCGGTAGAACCAGGTGTTTTCGTCCCCCGCCGCCGTACCGAGTTTCTTGTCCAACAGGCAGCTCAATTTGCTATGCCAGGAGCTATCATAGTTGACTTATGCTGTGGCACGGGTGCGGTGGGTGCCGCACTGGCTACAATTCTGAGACAGATTGAGTTGTATGCGGTTGACATAGACCCCGCCGCAGTACGATGTGCCCAGCGCAATATTAATTGGATAAATAGTAACGTGTACGAAGGTGATCTCTACCGTCCACTTCCGACTAAACTGCGTGGTTGCGTCCAAATCTTGGTCGCAAACGTACCCTACGTACCTACTGAGGCAATTAAGCTGTTACCTCAGGAAGCCCGCAAACATGAGGCAAGGGTTGCACTCGACGGTGGGGAGGATGGGCTGGACATTCAAAGGAGGGTGGCTAATGAAGCACTACTCTGGCTAGCGCCCGGCGGCCATCTACTTGTCGAGACTAGCCAACGACAGTCATTGCAAACCGTTGAGATATTTGCTCAAAATGGACTAATCCCACAGGTGACAAATTGTGATGAACTGGACGCTACTGTTGTAATCGGAACCAGACCATCTCTTTAGAATGAATACAGACAAGCTAGACGTTACCATAAATAACGAGAATTATATAACCTACTAAGATAGCCTATTGAGGTATCTTTTTTTGTTGTATGTATATTTAGAAGCATAAGTTTGCCGCAAGCTAAAGGAAGCATAAATTGACCAAAACGGCCATCTTATGCTTCTTTTCACAATAAGTGAAATTTTAATTCAGTGGTGGCATTTGTTTCTTAGGAATAGTTAAATAGATAGATAAAATGATATAAGGGAAAATATATAAGTCCATTTTAACTTTTTGACACATAAATCCTTGCTATGCAGAATAAAAAGTAACCTCCACTCGTTTGCTCTTTCTGTTTTCCTTCGCATGTGGCAGAAAAAGGCCCTAACCGCTTTTATGCATGGCCAGATGCTCTCTCCCACTTAAAAAGAGGGGGTTTATGTCTTAAATGTATATATAGTGTGTTTCGATCCCTCCGTAAAGGTTGTTTTTGTTTGAAATAACTGTTTTACATTAGCTGTATTATCAAGCAGGTGAACAAAACATCATGTGTAATATGGTTCATAAAGTTGTCACTTCAAGAGCGAATATGTATATTGTTTCTTCTTTATCAATTCTTTATATTAAAACAAAATACATATTCAAAGGAGCAAGTTTAGTGAACAAAAAGGCTTTAAAGGTAGTAACATCATTAACAATTATGGGCGGCGTTTTATTCAGTGCAGAAAGTGCTGCTGTAAAGGCTGAAACAAATTCAGTTGAATTCAAGGATGTTCCGCAAGAGCACTGGGCATTCGAGGCGATTGATAGTTTAGCGAATGTAGGAATTATTGCAGGTTATGGAAATGGCATATTTGGTATGGGGGATGATGTAACACGTGAACAAGTAGCAGCATTAATTTCCCGTACTTTTCAGCTAGACGAACAAGATGAATACGAAAATCCATACGGAGATATCAATGAAAATTCGACAATGTTTCCTAAGGAAATATTAGCTTTAACTGAGCTAGGGATTTTCCAAGGCGATGAGCATGGAAACTTTAGACCGAAAGATACGTTAACACGTGCAGAAATGGCACAAGTTATTACGAAAGCCTTTGAACTAGATGTGAAGGCTCCGCATAATTTCAACGATGTGCCAGACAATTCATGGGCAAAAGATGCGATTAGTGCCGTACAATCGAACAATATTGCATCAGGAGTTGGAGAAGGGAAATTCGCTCCAAATATGAAAGTAACTCGTGAACAGTATGCACAGTTTTTACATAATACACTTTTGAATGTTTAACCTCAAGAATAAAAAAGAAAATATAATTTGTAATGAGTAGTGGAATGAAACAAACAGACCGGTGTTGTATAACACCGGTTTTTTGTATGAAATAAAGTGAAACTTTAATCAGTGGTTTTTTTTCATCCCCCACAAATAGCGGGATAAAGTTTAAAAGAATAGGAGAAAGCAAGGCTTCACGAAAAAAATAACTTGAATTTTCAAAAAAATAACTTCCTTTTCTGAAAATTTGTTATATAATATAAATCATAAAATGAAATCTGTTATAAAACAGTTTAAGAAAAGGAGATGCTAATATGTCAACGCAAACTTCACGGGTGACACTCGTTGGAGAATTATTACCATCGTATGGAGAAATTTTGACACCGGAAGCGCTCGCTTTTTTGAAAGAGTTGCATGAGAATTTCAACGAGCGCCGTTTAGATTTACTGCAAAGACGAGCGGAAAAACAAAACAGAATTGATGCAGGGGAGTTTCCTAGCTTTTTATCAGAAACATCACATATACGTGAAGAAGATTGGACGATTGCCCCGCTTCCAGGAGATTTAGAGGATCGGCGTGTCGAAATCACAGGGCCAGTAGATAGAAAGATGGTAATTAATGCTTTAAATTCGGGAGCACATCTTTTTATGGCAGACTTTGAAGATTCTAATTCTCCAACGTGGAAAAATATAATAGAAGGTCAGATTAACTTAAGAGATGCTGTTAGGGGAACGATTTCACATGAGACCGAAAGCGGAAAGGAATATCGCCTTGGCAGTAAAACAGCTGTACTTGTCGTGCGCCCGCGTGGTTGGCATTTAGAGGAAAAACATATGCAAGTGAATGGAGAGAAGATGTCAGGGAGTCTTGTAGATTTTGGCTTGTACTTTTTTCATAATGCGAAAACATTGTTAGAGAAAGGAAGCGGGCCATATTTTTACTTACCGAAAATAGAAAGTTATTTAGAAGCTAGATTGTGGAATGATGTTTTTGTGTTTGCTCAAAAGTATATCGGAATTCCAAATGGAACGATTAAAGCGACTGTATTGTTAGAGACAATTCATGCTTCTTTTGAAATGGATGAAATTTTATATGAGTTACGCGAGCATTCGGCTGGTTTAAATTGTGGACGCTGGGATTATATTTTTAGTTTTTTAAAAAGTTTTCGTAATCATAATACATTTTTACTTCCAGACAGGGCGCAAGTTACGATGACAGCGCCGTTTATGCGCGCGTATTCTTTGAAAGTCATTCAAACTTGTCATCGCCGTAATGCACCAGCAATTGGAGGAATGGCAGCGCAAATTCCAATTAAAAATGATCCTGAGGCAAATGAAATTGCTTTTGAAAAAGTGCGTGCTGATAAGGAACGTGAGGCTTTAGATGGGCATGATGGGACTTGGGTTGCCCATCCGGGACTTGTGCCGGTTGCAATGGAAGTATTTGATCACATTATGAAAACATCGAATCAAATCTTTAGGAAACGTGAAGAAATTCATGTGACAGAAAAGGATTTGTTAGAAGTACCAGTGGGAACGATTACAGAAGATGGCCTTCGCATGAATATTAGCGTGGGTATTCAATATATTGCATCGTGGTTAAGCGGCCGGGGGGCAGCACCTATTTATAATTTGATGGAGGATGCAGCAACGGCAGAAATTTCACGAGCGCAAGTTTGGCAATGGATTCGTCATGAGGGCGGGAAGCTGAATGATGGACGTAAGATTACATTTGCTTTAGTAGAAGAATTTAAAGTGGAAGAACTAGCGAAAATAGAACGAGAGGTTGGTAGAGAACAATTTGAGAAAGGGAGATTCTTAGAAGCAACAAAGCTCTTTACTGATTTAGTTCGCAAAGATGAATTTGAAACATTTTTAACATTACCAGGTTATGAAATTTTATAAAAAAGAAAAGGGGATGGAAGAAATGAAAAACGAAAGAATTCAGCAATTACAAGAAAATTGGGAGTTAGATGAACGTTGGAAAGGGGTAACACGTCCTTATTCTGCTGAAGATGTTATTCGTCTTCGAGGATCAATTGATATTGAACATACATTAGCGCGCCGCGGTGCAGAGAAGCTTTGGCAATCGCTTCATACAGAAGATTACATTAATGCGCTGGGGGCATTAACAGGAAATCAAGCAATGCAGCAAGTGAAAGCAGGTTTAAAAGCAATTTATTTAAGTGGTTGGCAAGTAGCTGCTGATGCCAATTTATCTGGACATATGTATCCAGACCAAAGTTTATATCCAGCGAACAGTGTACCGGCTGTTGTAAAAAGAATTAATCAAACATTGCAACGTGCAGATCAAATTCAGCATATGGAAGGCAGCGGTGATATAGATTATTTCGTACCGATTGTTGCAGATGCTGAAGCTGGATTTGGCGGTCAATTAAACGTATTTGAATTAATGAAAGGAATGATTGAAGCAGGGGCATCAGGTGTGCATTTTGAAGATCAGTTATCTTCAGAAAAGAAATGCGGGCATTTAGGTGGAAAAGTATTACTACCGACGCAAACAGCGGTACGTAATTTAATTTCTGCCCGTTTAGCTGCGGATGTAATGGGCACGCCGACAGTAATTGTAGCAAGAACAGATGCAGATGCAGCAGATTTAATTACGAGCGACATTGATCCAGTTGATCAAGAATTTATTACAGGAGAAAGAACGCTGGAAGGTTTTTATCGTACAAAAGCGGGACTCAATCAAGCGATTGCGCGCGGCTTAGCATATGCACCGTACGCAGATCTTGTTTGGTGTGAAACGTCTGAACCGAATTTAGAAGATGCGAAGCGTTTTGCAGAGGCAATTCATGAGAAGTATCCAGGAAAGTTACTCGCATATAACTGTTCACCGTCGTTTAACTGGAAACAAAAATTAGATGAAAAAACGATTGCAAACTTCCAAAAAGAAATTGCATCATATGGTTACAAATTCCAGTTTGTAACACTTGCAGGATTCCATGCGTTAAATTACGGCATGTTTGAATTAGCACGCGGGTACAAAGAACGTGGTATGGCAGCGTATTCTGAATTACAACAGGCCGAATTTGCAGCAGAAGAGCATGGTTACTCTGCTACGCGTCATCAACGCGAAGTCGGAACAGGTTACTTTGATGAAGTAGCACAAGTGATTACGGGGGGAACCTCATCTACGACAGCGCTGAAAGGTTCTACAGAAGAAGCGCAGTTTACGAAATAAGTAAGGAAGCGGGTGCCATTTAAGGGTACCCGTTTTTATTTTGTATGTATTCTGCTATTTGAGGTGCAAATCAAGGAGAAGAAGATAATTGTCTGTAAAAGCCCCGTTGGTGAAAGTTTTTATTAGGGAGGGATGCGTTACTTTATAGGGAATACCAAAAATTAGAAAATTTTATCTTCGAAAAATATTGTACATTCTATTTTAAATATGCTATGATGAACTCAGTTGAATAACTAAATCAAGCAATCCATATATTATCAAGTGCTGAAAACGAACGAGAAAAAGTATGTGAAAACTGTTTTATGTTTCGTATTTGATAATGTGTGGATTCTTTTTTTATGTATGAAAACTAAAAAAATTCTATTTTCTTAGGAGGAAATAATAATGACAGTAACAGGACAAGTAAAATGGTTTAACAACGAAAAAGGTTTCGGTTTCATCGAAGTTCCAGGTGGAAACGATGTATTCGTTCACTTCTCTGCAATCACAACTGAAGGTTTCAAATCTTTAGAAGAAGGCGAAAAAGTTAGCTTCGAAATCGAAGATGGTAACCGCGGACCTCAAGCTAAAAACGTTGTAAAATTATAATTTTATAGTATATGATGAAAAAAAGGATGGCTTAAGCCATCCTTTTTTTTGTACTAATTTCTAACTATATATATCCATTTTGATTTTCCAACATATAAGTTACGGCTATAAAGAACAAAAAGTGACCTGCACTCGTTTGCTCTCTTTGTTTTCACTTGGCATGGGGCAGGAAAAGGATCTGCCCGCTTCTATGCATGGCCGGATTCTCCCTCCCATCTAAAAAGAAAGGTTTTATGTCGATTTTTCAATTTGTACTTATGTATATAAATATAGGTAGTAACTAATCAGCTATTTCTGTGATTTAGCTGTTTAATATTTTCATCTTGCAGTTTACCTCCTGAAATTCCTGTTAATGCTAGATATATCAACAACAGGAGGTGAAGTGTATGATTGATAAATCAGTTACTTCTATTTGTCTTGTGTTTTTAGTTACAGGCTGAGTAGTTACAATGTTTTTTTGAAATGATATAGTGCCTCTATTATGTTATGTTAATTTATATACTTGAAATTTTTTGAAATTAGGAGCGACTGTTTCATGACGATAAATCAAATTGTTCAATTAGGTAGTTCATTTATGTTATTTATTGTTTCAACTTTAGTCAGTTGGTATCAAGGTAGTAATTTAATAGACTATCCTGATGAATGGAAATATACTGCGAAATTTACAAATTACTTCAAAGGATCGGTGTCAAATTATCAAGATATTTATCAAATAGATTTTTTTATATATGCAGCTAAATTTTACCCTTTATCCGTAATACTGATGTTAGTAAGTTTTTGTTACATGATGATATTAATCATTTACATTATATTCAAAAAAATAAATAATAAAATATAAAGAAAAAATGTTATATCTCTTTGTAAAAGTTTACTATGTTACAAATGTTTCAAAATGGCAAAAAGGTATTTTTTCATAGTGATATATAGGTTTAAGCTAGAACAATAAAGTGCTTTTATTTAGATATTTTTATGAAGAAATGTGAGGGGAATTTAAAGTTTTATAAGAAAATGTAAAATATTTGAAAAATTTTAATTATTTTATTTTGAACATGATACAATTATTCATGCAGCTGCTAATGTGAATTAAAAAATGAAGGAGTGAATATAGCATGGGTGACAGAGCTGAACGCTATGTCGAAAACTATGTCGTAAACAAGAAAACTATGGCCTTACTCCCAGTTATTTTAGGTGAAAAAAGCATTGTGACGCGAGTGATTGAGGTAGAAGATTCTTTTTTTATGTTTCAAAAGCCTCTTGATATTGTAGAACGAAGCTGCCGCAAGCATGGATCTAGTTTTTTAGGAAGAAAAGAAGGTACAAAAGAATTGACACGTATTACGCACAAAGCACCCATTGCAATTAGTCCGACAGATCAACTGTATTTCTTTCCTACGTATTCTTATTCTAGAAAGGAATGCGCGTGGTTATCCCATTTTCATATCGTAAGTAATAGAGAACTAGCAGACGGTAATCTTATTATTCGATTTATTAATGGGCTTGCGGTGAAATTAGAAATGTCAAAGAGTAGTTTTGAAAATCAGCAAAATCGTACTGCAAAATTGCGGACAGAATATGAGGATCGAAAAGATAAACAGGGGAGTCTTCGGTTTAAAGAAGTAGCTAAAGAAGATGAATCTAGATTGAAGCCTGCTTATGAAAAAGTGTATGTTGTGAAAGAAGATGATGATGACTAGTAAGTAAAAAGGATGGAGAACCATCCTTTTTTGATTTCATTATATATACCATTTACGCTGTAAGATTCATAAATAAAATAAGAGAAATTTTCAAATTTTTTGTTCTCTAATAGCTTAGAATAATATAAAATTACAATATAAGGGTAATTTTCCTATATATACTTAATGTAGTGTAAGCATACATCATTTTACATTTGCGGCATACATGATATTTCTTGCCTTATTGTATAAAAAAGGAGATGGTATGTTGAAAAGGACCATGTTATTTTGGGGGCAATATATTCTTGTTTTGCCTATATTTTTTATTACATTTATGTTTACTGGTTTCGTTGGTAGTCAGTTAATGATAGGTGCTGATAAACAGCATTTTGTTTTTACACCTCAAAATGCAACAGATTATAGTCAAATTAATGAAATTGATAAATTGCTATTTGCTTTTTCAATTCAACCGTTTGTCACCATAGTATTTCTTCTGTCGATAGTGTACGTACTGACACTTATTGTCTTTCAAATTATTGAATGTAAGAAGCAAAGAAAGATATTACATAGCTTGCAATATATGATTCTTATACCAATTTTTCTTTACTTGTGGTTAGGAACGATGCAATTTTCCGCAGTTGATTTAACTTGGATAGATAATTGGAAAGATCACCTTATATTCACTCCTACTACTATAACGAATGAGCAAGATATATATATGATTGATAGGTTTCTATACAAATTTCGAATGTTACCTATTCAGAGTACAGTACTAATACTATTTTTCTTATATATATTAATACTTATCGTGATTGATAGTGTACGCTTGCTAAAAAATTTGTTTGTAAGAACTAGCCAATAGAAAAGGATAATTGTTTGAAGGTAAAATAATTATCCGTCGCTACTCATTTCCATATAGGTAGAAATAACCTTACGTGCAGTAAGGTTATTTTTTTGAAAAATACTAATTATCACTTTCTATATATTTTTCCTTTTCATAAAACGTAACCGTTAAGTTACAATTTGTGCATATTGTCTAAATTATCTTCATATCCTGTCGAATATTGAATGATTGTCATAGCATAATAATGAAGGAATTCTAATGAAAGATATGGAAACTTAATAAATACATCTCCATATGTCGTATTTGCCATTTCCTCTTTTTGCTAAGCGGTGATAAAGTAGGGATAGTAATGATAGTAAAGGGGTAAATCGTAGAATGGATTTTCAAACAATCAAAGAGTACTTCTCAGTAGAAAACATGGGTCATCTTGTTGAGAGTTACCGGGCGTTTGGACCGATTCTTGGTATTGGATTACCAATGGTAGAAGCGCTTATCCCAGCATTGCCGCTCATAGTGTTTGTAATGGCAAACGCCGTTGCATTTGGTTTATGGCTTGGTTTTTTCTATTCATGGTTCGGATCAGTTCTTGGTGCGTTAATTGTTTTTTTTGTTATTCGTCGTTTTGGACGGAGTCGCTTTTTTTCCTTTTTAAATAAACATGCGAAAGTACGAAGTGCAATGGGGTGGATTGAAAGAAAAGGATTCGCGCCTATTTTTGTACTATTTTGTTTTCCGTTTACGCCGTCTGCACTTATTAATGTAGTCGCTGGTTTATCGCGTATTAGTATAAAACAATTTGGATTAGCGTTAGCATTCGGAAAACTAGTAATGATTTTTATTCTAAGTTATATCGGCCATGATTTAACTTCTTTTATCCATAATCCTGTGAAAACAGTTGTTGTCATAGGTGTTATCTTTATTTTATGGTATATCGGTAAGAAAATCGAAGTGAAATTAGAACTGCATTAAGACTAGACTTCACTGTAAATACATCTTCATTATCGAAAAAGGTGAGGGGAGAGGCAGATGAAGCGAGCTTTGAAAAAAGAAAGCCTAGAGTGGATGAGAACAATCTTTATAGGTGTGCTATTAGCTGTTTTTTTTCGAACATTTTTCTTCTCAACGTATGTTGTAGAGGGGAAGTCAATGATGCCAACACTTCAAGATGGGAATATGCTTGTTGTGAATAAAGTTAGCTATCAAGTCGGGGAATTGAACAGATTTGATGTTGTTGTATTTCATGCGAATAAACAAGAAGATTATGTAAAGCGAATTATTGGTTTACCAGGTGATCAAATTGAATATAAGCATGATAAGCTGTATGTAAATGGAAAGTTTATGGATGAACCTTATTTGGAAACATACAAGCAGCAAGCGGAAGGGCATCAGCTGACGGGAGATTTTACGCTAGAAGAATTAACGAGAGAAAAGGTTGTGCCAAAGGGATATATTTTTGTACTTGGTGATAACCGCCTCGGTAGCTGGGATAGTAGACATTTTGGTTTTGTGAAAGCAGATACTGTTGTCGGTAAAGTAGATTTACGATACTGGCCGATTCGTGATTTGCAAACGAATTTTTCAAAAGGTTAATGAAATGATGTAACGTAGGGAAAAAGACAAGCAGCCGCTGTTTGTCTTTTTTATTGTCCTATAATAAAATGATAATAGCAAACTAACGTTCGTTATGTAAATGAAAGGTGGGGAATTGCATGTCACTTCGATTTGTGATTGGTAGAGCTGGAAGTGGAAAAAGTACACTTTGTTTACATGAAGTGCAAACAGAGTTAAAACAGCGCCCAAGAGGTAAAACAATCTTATATCTTGTGCCAGAGCAAATGACATTCCAAGCGCAACAAGCGTTAATAGGAAGTGAAGATGTAAGAGGTTCTATTCGGGCACAAGTTTTTAGTTTCTCAAGGTTAGCGTGGAAGGTTTTGCAAGAAGTGGGTGGTGCAAGTCGTCTTCATATTGATGAAGCGGGTGTGCATATGTTACTTCGCAAAATTGTAGAGTCGCGTAAAGATGGACTATCCGTGTTTCAAAAAGCAGCGGAGCAAAACGGTTTCTTTGAACATCTTGGCAGTATGATTGCGGAGTTTAAACGCTATAATGTAACGCCATCAAATGTATATGAGATGTGGCAACAATTAGATGCTCATAGCAGCAGTGCTGAACAACAATTATTAGCAAATAAAGTATATGATCTTCAGCTTTTATATGATGATTTTGAACGAGCTTTAATTGGAAAATATTTAGATTCAGAAGATTATTTACAGTTGCTTGTAGAAAAACTTCCGCAGTCTGATTATGTAAATGGTGCGGAAATTTATATAGATGGATTTCATTCATTTTCTCCTCAAGAGCTAGAAATTGTTAGAGGATTAATGAGATTAGGGACTAGAGTAACAATAACATTAACGATAGATGAAAAAACGTTAGCACAGCCAGTAAATGAGCTCGATTTATTTTATGAAACGACGTTAACGTATGAAAAAGTAAAACAAGTAGCACGTGAAGAGAAAATAGAAATTGAAAAAACGGTTCCACTTATGGAGCAGCCGCGGTTTCATTCTCCAGCATTAGCGCATTTAGAAACGCATTACGAAGCACGTCCAAATGAAAAGTTTCACGGAGAAGCGAGTGTAACGATCAGTACAGCAGCTAATTTACGAGCTGAAGTAGAAGGCGTTGCACGTGAAATTCGAAGACTTGTAGCGGATGAAGATTATCGTTACCGAGATATCGCAGTACTTCTTCGTAACGGAGAAAGTTATTACGATGTATTGCGAACATTATTTACGGATTATAACATCCCGCATTTCATCGATGAAAAACGCCCGATGTCACACCATCCGTTAGTAGAATGCATTCGTTCTGCATTAGAAATTATTAGCGGGAATTGGCGCTATGATGCGGTGTTTCGCTGTATTAAAACAGAACTTTTATATCCACTAGACGTAAGAAAAGAAGCGATGCGTGAAGAGATGGATGAGTTTGAAAACTACTGTTTAGCGTACGGTGTACAAGGAAAGAGGTGGACTTCTGAGGAGCCGTGGATGTATCGACGTTACCGTTCTCTTGATGATACAAGCGGAACAATAACAGATAGTGAACGTGAAATGGAAGAAAAAATAAATCGACTTCGTGACGTTGTAAGAACACCAGTTATTCGCATGCAAAAAAGACTGAAGCGTGCCGGAACAGTCATGCAAATGTGCGAAGCTGTGTACTTATTTTTAGAGGAGCTTGACGTTCCGAAAAAACTAGAGGAATTACGTATTCGTGCAGAAGAAAGTGGAGATTTCTTATTTGCGACAGACCATGAGCAAGTATGGGAAGAAGTGATGAGTCTTCTTGATACGTTCGTTGAGATGCTTGGTGAAGAGAAAATGTCACTCGCTATGTTTACGGACGTAATGTCGACAGGTCTTGAATCGCTTCAATTCGCGAACATTCCGCCGTCGTTAGATCAAGTATTAGTTGCCAATATCGATCGTTCTAGATTATCAGATATTAAAGCGACATTCATTATTGGAGTAAATGAAGGGGTGATTCCAGCAGCACCTATGGATGAAGGCATGCTTTCTGATGAAGAAAGAGATATTCTTAGCGCTGCAGGTATCGAATTAGCACCAACAACGAGACAAACTTTATTAGAAGAACAGTTCGTCATGTATCAAATGGTGACGAGAGCATCTGAGAAATTATACATTTCTTGTCCACTTGCAGATGAAGAAGGAAAGACGTTACTTGCTTCTAGCTTTATTAAGAAAATAAAAAGAATGTTCCCTGATGTGAAAGAATCGTTTATAACGAATGACGTAAATGACTTATCTCGTTCGGAACAAATCTCATACGTAGCAACGCCAGAAGTGACGTTATCATATGTAATGCAGCAACTGCAAACGTGGAAGCGATACGGATTTGAAGGCAATTTAGATTTTTGGTGGGACGTATATAACTTCTACGTTACTTCAGATGAATGGAAGCAAAAAAGTAGCCGTGTATTATCAAGTCTGTTTTACCGAAATCGTGCACAGAAGTTAAGCACATCTGTAAGTAGAGATTTATATGGAGATAAAATAAAAGGAAGCGTCTCTCGTATGGAATTATTTAACCGCTGTGCGTACGCTCATTTTGCGCAGCACGGTTTATCGCTAAGAGAGCGTGATATTTTCAAACTTGATGCGCCAGATATCGGTGAACTATTCCATGCAGCGCTGAAGAGAATTGCAGACAAGCTATTACGTGAAAACCGTACTTGGGCGGATTTATCAATAAAAGAGTGTGAGCATCTTTCTGTTTTAGTAATAGAAGAAATTGCGCCGTTACTACAAAGACAAATTTTATTAAGTTCAAACCGTCATTTCTATTTAAAACAAAAACTACAACAAATCATTTTCCGTACTTCGCTTATTCTTCGTGAACATGCGAAGTCGAGTGGCTTTGTACCAGTTGATTTAGAAGTGCCGTTCGGTATGGGCGGTACTGGATCACTTCCGCCAATGGAATTCTCACTACCAAATGGTGTGAAGATGGAAGTTGTCGGCCGTATTGACCGTGTTGATAAGGCGGAAGATGAGAGCGGAACGTTCCTTCGTATTATTGATTATAAATCAAGTTCGAAAGCGTTAGACTTGACGGAAGTGTATTACGGATTAGCACTTCAAATGTTAACGTATTTAGATGTCGTTATTTCAAATGCGAATACGTGGATGAAAAAGGGTGGTACTGCATCACCTGCGGGCGTACTGTACTTCCATATTCATAACCCGATCGTTGAGATGAAAGGTGACGCATCTGAAGAAGAAATTGAAAAAGAAATTTTAAAGAAATTTAAAATGAAAGGGCTCGTGCTAGGAGATGCTGATGTTGTTCGTTTAATGGATAACAAACTTACAACAGGAAGCTCTGATATTATTTCTGCTGGGCTGAAAAAAGACGGTAGTTTTAGTGCGCGTTCTAGCATTGCAAGTGAACAAGAGTTTAACGTACTTCAAAAATATGTACACCATACGTTTGAAAATATCGGGAAAGACATTACAGAAGGTGTTATCGATATTGCTCCTTACAAAAAGGGGAATAAAGCGGCATGTACGTTCTGTAACTTCAAATCTGTTTGTCAGTTTGATGAGTCACTTGAAGATAATCAATTCCGTACGTTAAAAGATATGAAAGATAGCGAAGCGATGGAGAAAATTAGAGAGGAGGTTGGCGGAGAATGATAGAAAATTGGCCTAAAAAACCAGAAGGTAGTCAATGGACAGATGACCAGTGGAAAGCGGTTGTAGCGAACGGACGTGATATTTTAGTCGCAGCCGCAGCTGGATCAGGGAAAACAGCAGTATTAGTTGAACGTATTATTAAAAAGATTATTAGTGAGGAAAATCCAGTCGATGTTGACCGCCTGCTCGTTGTAACATTTACGAATGCAGCGGCGCAAGAGATGAAAAACCGAATTGGGGAAGCGTTAGAAAAAGTATTAATTGATGAGCCAGGCTCACAGCACATAAGAAAACAGCTTAGCTTATTAAATAAAGCTTCCATTTCAACAATCCACTCATTTTGTTTACAAGTGATTAGAGGATATTATTACATGCTGGATGTCGATCCTCGCTTCCGCATTGCGAATCAAACAGAAAATGAGTTATTAAAAGAAGAAGTACTAGATGACATATTAGAAGAAGAGTATGGAATAGAAGATAATACGATATTCTTTGAACTTGTTGATCGTTATACGAGCGATCGTAGCGATGATGACTTACAACGTATGATTTTAGCGCTTCATACAGAATCAAGAGCGCATCCAAATCCAGAGAAGTGGCTTGATAAATTAGTAGAAGCATATGACGTTGAAGGAAAAACGATAGAAGATTTAGTGTACGCTTCTTACTTATTAGAAGATGTAAAATTCCAGCTTGAAACAGCGGAAGGGCATATTCGTAAAGCGATGGAACTTGCGATGCTTCCTGACGGTCCAGCACCGCGCGTTGAAACTTTACAAACAGATTTAGCTTTACTTGAAACGTTATCAAACGCAGCTCGTGAATCGTGGATAAGCGTTTATGAAGCGATGCAAAATGTATCTTGGCAAACGTTAAAGCGTATTAAGAAAAGTGATTATAACGAAGATATTGTAAAACAAGTAGATTCTCTTCGTAATAAAGCGAAAGATGAAGTGAAGAAATTACAAGAAGAACTATTTAGCCGTAGGCCAGAAAGTTTCTTGCGGGATTTCCAAGATATGCATCCTGTATTAGAAAAACTCGTTCAGCTTGTAAAAGTATTTACAGATCGTTTCCAAGCTATTAAGCGAGATAAAGGAATGGTCGACTTTACAGATTTAGAGCATTTCTGTTTACAAATTTTAAGCGAGCAAAGTGAAGAAGGTGAAATGAAGCCATCAGCAGTAGCTTTACAATATCGTAATAAATTTGCTGAAGTACTAGTCGATGAATATCAAGATACGAACTTCGTACAAGAATCGATTATTAAATTCGTAACGAAAGATTCTGAGAGTGAAGGAAACTTGTTCATGGTTGGTGACGTGAAGCAGTCCATCGTGCGCCCATAAGGGTGTTGCATATTTCACCAGTAGGCGGTGAATTAACTACAGAAACAGTTAATATACCAACCGACTTATCTTGGAGGGAAACCGAAGAGTGAGTGTAGCATGTCGGGAAAGTCACGAGTTAACCTAGACGGAAAGGTTACGACTGAGTGGCGAGGTATAAAAGATAAGTATGAGGAAGAAGGCTAAACTGCTTGAAGAACAGTCCGAGTGGGGCAATGCTGAAACCGTCTAGGAAACCGTCTGTAACCTAGAATCCATCCTGCTTTACGTATTAGATGCTTACGATAAAGCATGGGAAAGCGTACTAGATTGATGCGCTAACCTAGTTTCTGAATTAAAAGGATGGACGCACTCATAGATATGGGAAAAGGATGAACGTTCCTTCCGACAACTTATCGAGCCTGTATGCAACATACTAAATGGGGATTACCTAAGTTGGAACGCCAATTATGGCTATGTACAAAGGTACTGAATATCCAATACGGTAACGGAGTCCTCGTAGTAGTCCGAGATGGGGAAAGCCCATTACATGGCGAAGGGGGACAGTTTACAACGTATAAACAATGAAGAAAGGAGCGAAATGCTCTATGCAAAGTTCAGATATTGTATTATACAATCTATCGAAACAAGCAACAAAAGAAGATTATCAATATGACCGCCTATACAGAAATCTTTATAATGAAGATTTTTATGTAAAAGCTTATTCTAAGATATACAAAAATAAAGGTAGCGCAACAAAAGGTATCGATGAAGAAACAGCCGATGGATTTGGTGAAGAAAAGATTCAAGCAATTATTGAATCGTTAAAAGATGAAAGTTATCAACCGAAACCAGTCCGAAGAATAAATATCCCAAAGAAAAATGGTAGTACAAGACCATTAGGAATTCCGACATTTACAGATAGGATTGTGCAAGAGGTATGTCGCATGATATTGGAAGCGATATATGAACCAACGTTTACCGTGCATTCACATGGGTTCCGAGAAAAGAGAAGTTGTCATACAGCATTAATTGAAATCAAGAACACTTTTACAGGCGTCAATTGGTTCATAGAGGGAGATATTAAAGGTTTCTTTGATAACATCAATCATCAAGTATTAATTAATGTTTTAAGAAAACGTATTAAGGATGAGAAATTCATTCGACTTATGTGGAAATTCCTAAAAGCAGGATTCGTGGATAATTGGCGATTCCAAAACACCTATAGTGGTACACCACAAGGAGGAATCATTAGTCCAACCTTAGCGAATATTTACTTGAACGAGCTAGATAGATTTATTGAAAAAGAATTGAAACCGACCTTTGATAAAGGAGAACCAAAAAAAGGACGTAAACGAAATACGGAATATCGTAAATACGATATGCGAAACCAACGTCTGAAGAAAAAAATTGATGCGACAATGGACGAAGAATTGCGAAAAGCAATGATTGAGGAATATAAGGAAAACAAGAAAATTCTGTTGAACTTACCTTACTATGAGCCGAACACAGATAGCTACAAAAGCTTAAAATATGTACGCTATGCAGACGATTTCTTAATTGGCGTAAATGGTAGTAAGGCAGATTGTGAACAAATAAAGAACGCAATAGGCAACTTCTTAAATGAAAATCTTCAACTGAAAATGTCAGAAGAAAAAACGCTTATTACACATAGCACAAGTCCAGCTAAATTTTTAGGATATGATATAACGATTAGTAATGACTTAAGTACAGCAAAGGACAAAAATGGTGTAATAAAGCGTAAATATCGTGGTTACGTACAACTGCGAATTCCTAAAGGAACGATTGAAAGAATTATTGTAGATAGAAAAATGGTAAAAGATATTGATGCGAAGCAATGGGATATGCTTCACAGACCAAGATTAGTCGGCTTATCAGATTTAGAAATCATCGAAACGTATAACGCTGAACTGCGAGGATTATATAATTACTACAGTTTAGCGGAAAATGTATCAAAGAAAATGTGGCAATTACGATACGTCATGGAATATAGCTGTTTAAAAACACTTGCGAATAAGTATAAATCCTCAGTAAGTAAGATGAAGACGAAGTACCGACAAGGGAAATATTGGGGAGTAAAGTACGAAACAAAGCAAGGTGAAAAAATAGCGTATTTCTATAAAGACGGATTTGAAAAGAAAAAAGAAAGCTACAAATTCGATATAGACCAAAAACCAAACCTTTATGTATATCAAGGAAGAAATGATTTAGAAAAAAGACTAAATGCAAAACAATGTGAACTTTGTGGAGATAACCACCCTGATACAAAATTTGAGATTCATCATATTAACAAAATAAAGAATCTTAAAGGGAAAGAATATTGGGAATGGACAATGATTGCGAAGCAAAGAAAAACATTAGTGGTATGTCAAAAATGTCATATTGAGATTCACAAACAACGATAGATATTTGTAAGTGGAGAGCCGTATACTCTGAGAGGAGTACGTACGGTTCGGGGAGGGGTTCTTGGAAACCTACTACAGAGATGTAGTAAGGCGCTGGGTTCCTACTCTACTATCGTTTCCGACTAGCAGAGCCAGGCCTATTCTTAGGAAAATATAAACGCTTTACACCAGAAGGATTAGACGGCGGAATGAAGATTGATTTAGCGAAAAACTTCCGTAGCCGTCATGAAGTACTAGCAGGTACGAACTTTATTTTTAAACAAATTATGGGTGAAGAAGTTGGGGAGATTGACTATGACGCTGACGCTGAATTAAAGCTAGGTGCTAGCTATCCAAAAGGTGAAGGTGTAGCGGCTGAACTATTATGTATTCAGCAAACGGAAGAAGAAGTAATAGACGGAGAAGAAGGTGCAGAAGTAGAAAAAGCACAGCTAGAAGCTCGTCTTATGGCGCAGCGCATTAAAGCGATGGTTGATTCAGGTTATGAAGTGTATGACCGTAAAACTGATAGTATGCGCCCGGTACAATACCGTGATTTCGTTATTTTACTTCGCTCCATGCCGTGGGCTCCGCAAATTATGGAAGAGTTAAAGTTACAAGGAATTCCGGTATATGCTGATCTTGCGACTGGTTATTTTGAAGCGACAGAAGTAAATATTATGATGAACGTATTTCGTGTTATTGATAATCCGATGCAAGATATTCCGCTCGCAGCTGTACTTCGTTCACCGATTGTTGGACTAAATGACGAAGAACTTGCAACGCTTCGTGCTCATGGAAAGAAAGGCTCGTTTTATGAAGTGATGCGTTCATTCTTAAAAGGAGCACCACTCGAAGAAGAGAAGGAACTGCATGAAAAACTAGAGTGGTTTTATAACTTACTTCAAGGATGGCGTGAATTTGCACGCCAACAGTCTCTTTCTGATTTAATTTGGAAAGTATATCGTGAAACAGGTTATTATGATTTCGCCGGTGGTCTTCCAGCTGGCAAGCAAAGACAGGCTAATTTACGCGTATTATATGATCGGGCAAGACAGTATGAAGCAACATCTTTCCGCGGATTATTCCGATTCTTACGTTTTATTGAACGTATTTTAGAGCGCGGTGATGATATGGGAACTGCAAGAGCGCTTGGTGAGCAAGAAGATGTTGTTCGGATTATGACGATTCATAAAAGTAAAGGTTTAGAGTTTCCGGTTGTATTTGTAGCAGGACTTGGTCGTCGTTTTAATACGCAAGATTTAATGAAGCGTTTCTTGTTACACAAAGATTTTGGCTTTGGTTCGCAATTTATTGATCCGCGTAAAAGAATTAAATATACGACGCTATCGCAATTAGCGATTAAACGTAAGATGAAGATGGAACTGATTGCAGAGGAGATGCGCGTATTATATGTTGCTTTAACACGTGCGAAAGAAAAGTTGATTTTAATCGGTACGGTGAAAGATAAAGAGAAAGAAATGGAAAAATGGCTGGATGCTAGGGAACATACAGATTGGTTATTACCAGATTACGTCCGTGCTGGGGCATCTTGCTATTTAGATTGGATTGCACCGTCACTATACAGGCATCGAGATAGTGAAATGCTTTTGGAATTGGGTCAAGGAACAATTCCAGCTGAAATTTATGAATATAATGCGAGTTGGAAAGTAGAAGTTGTTGATGGAAAGAGTCTACTTGCACCAGAACCAGTGCAAGAAGAAAAGCAAGAACTATTAGAAGCACTTCGTGAGAAAAAAACCGTTCCACTAGAGAGTGAACGAAAAGAAGAGGTATACGACCGGTTAATGTGGGAATACGAATACGAAGAAGCAACAGTCCACCGCGCCAAGCAGTCTGTTACGGAGATAAAGCGAAATTATCAGCCGGAAGACGGAAGTGATCACGCCTTTATTAAAAAACTTCGAGCGCCTATAAAAACGCGTCCGCGCTTTATGGAGAAAAAAGGATTAACGTATGCTGAGCGTGGAACAGCTGTCCATGCCGTTATGCAACATGTGGACTTGAAGAAACCAATTACAGCAGAAATCATTCAGGAACAAATTGCAGAAATGGTAAATAAAGAATTACTAACATTTGAACAAGCAGAAGAAATAGCAATCGACCGCATTGTAGACTTTTTTGATACGGAGATTGGAAAAAGGGTCTTAGCAGCGAAAAGTGTAGAACGTGAAGTTCCATTTACGATGATGCTTTCAGCAGAAGAAGCGTATCAAAATTGGCAGGAGAAAAGCGGAGAATCTGTGCTTGTCCAAGGGGTTATTGACTGCATGATAGAAGAGGAAGATGGGATTGTATTAATTGACTTCAAAACAGATACAATAGAAGGACGTTTTCCAGGTGGATATGAACAGGCGAGACCTATTTTAGAAGATCGATATAAAGTGCAACTTTCATTATATGCAAAAGCGTTAGAAAAGAGTTTACATCATCCTGTAAAGGAAAAGTATTTATATTTCTTTGATGGTAATCACATACTGCGTGTGGATGAAGTATAAGAAGAATGAATTTGCTTGCAGCTGATGAACACTTTAGCATGAAACGTTCATCATGTAATGCTAAAAGAGTATAGAGTATGTATAAATAAAAAGAGTAGGAGGGTGTCCCTTCTACTCTTTTTACACTGTTCCAATTTGATTTTGATCTGCAACATCTGCGTCAAATGTATTCGTTGCGCTGACACCGTTGAAAGTATTGATGACAAAAGCAACATTTGATGCTCCTGAACCATTATAGGATTTTGTATTTTCTTTTGGAGAGACGTTATAAAAATCACCTAAATTAAAAGAACCGTTGCTGTTTTGGACGATAAGGTTGCCAACAATGGATGGCATAAACATTCACCTACTTCATTGACTTTCTTTAAAGTTACTATATAAATCCATTTTCATTTTTCAACAACTAAATCCTTGCTATACAGAATAAAACGTAACCTACACTCGTTTGCTCATTCTGTTTTTCCTTCGTATGTGGCAGAAAAAGGACCTAACCGCTTCTATGCATGGTCAGATGTTCTCTCCCACTTAAAAGAAAAGGGCTTTTATATCGGCTTTTTCATTTTCCGACAACTAAATCCCTGGTATGCAGAATAAAAGTAACCTACACTCGTTTGCTCATTCTGTTTTTCCTTCGCATGCGGCAGAAAAAGTCCCTGACCGCTTCTATGCATGGCTAGATGCTCTCTCCCACCTAAAAAGAGGTGTTTTTATGTCGGTTTTTTAATTGATGTATATATATGAGTTACTTTAAAGAAGGGTCATTTGTAATGTATTGGCGGATTTGCATAATACGAGAATTGCTAAATCCATAGTCGACAGAGCCAATTTGAACGTAACCTGAATTTAAAAGAGATCGTATGAGAATATCATCTACTTCAATAAAGGGGCATTCATTTACAATATTCAACTTGACATCAGTCGATCGTCTTGGGATTGTAATGTATTCATCTGTAAAGATTTCAAAAGCCTCTAAAGGCCCTTCATCTTTTAAATAATAAGGAAATTCTCGATGAACAGTAAGTATTCTGCTTTTTAGATCTATTTGATTTGCATCACCAACTTGAACTACGCTGCTAATCCCCATAGAAATGATGGAAATATTGTGGACAACTGAAATATGACGGAACATAAATGGCTCTTCTCCTTAACCACGGGCGGCGGGGTGAGACGTTACAAGGGGTACAAATGCCCCTTGGACAACAGATTCAAATGGTGTATCGAGAATAGCAGAAAGAATAAGAAGGTTGGCATCACCAATTAATACAAGTGCGGAGGAGGAGACTCCATTCGTTTTAATCTGCCCAACTTTTATTTCACGATTTATAACGTTTAAATTCATACATACTTACTCCTTTCGGAAGTTACCTGGTATGTGTTGAATAAAGGAAAGGAACGCTTTATCAATATCTTGCTTCATTGCTTGAATAATTACATCTTGTAAATACTGTGGATTAGATGTAATGTCATCATAAGGCTGTACTTGTGATAAATAATAAGGAAGTCGATGCTCCATTTGTTTTTTTATGTCATCAATCATCATTTGTCGATACATATCATCAAGTGGTGTTCTTTCTTCACTTTCAAAATGAAGAATCCGGTTATATGCCTCTTCATCTAAATAGCGGTGCATCTCTTGAATGATACCTTGATAAAAATCGGGAGTTGTTTCTGTCTCTGGATTTACATGTAACGTTTCTGTATCTACTTGAAAATCTTCAATTTGTTGTCCTTTCGTTGCGAATGGGTTTAAGCCGATATTTAACGTACCATTTAAATTTTCAACTTTTAGTTGGTCGAATTTGTATTCGACTCTTCCTATAGAAGAGGAGGGTCGGCTTTTTAGTTCATCAAGCTCTTCTTTTAATATACGTACTTGATCTTCTAAAGCGCGGATTGTTTCTTGTTGTTGTTGAAGAACTTGTTGGAATTGGTGTAAGTAAGTGTATATATCTTGATTCACTGAATGAAACCTCCTTTTCGATAGGGAGGGTGTATGCTGATATATATATTTTTATGATAAGGAGAGCTTAAGAAGAACCAGATGTTGGCTTAATCGAAATAATTTGTCCTTTTGCTGTAAGAGGGCGAAGGGGTGCTGTGAATCCACCAGTGTTTGAAAACTTAGATAGTGCTTTAATACTTCCTGCTGTTCCAATTTGAAAAACAGAAGATGTTGTAATATTTTCTATTTTAATTTTGTTAATGATAATACTTTGCTGTACATAAAAGTTCACAGTGTAATCGCCTCCTTTAGTTAGAACCGATTATAGCTTGATCGACTACGTCTGAATCATTGACAGTTGTTGAACTTTGATAGTTGTATACAGAAATATTATCTCCAACATTAAAAGAACCAGCTCCTGCAAAAGCGCGAGAATAACTAATCGGTCTAATTGCAAATACATCTCCAATATGAAAAATCCCACTCGATCCAATATTGACGATACGAATATGTCCAACCATCGCTGGCATAGAAAACACCTTTCATAAATAAAATTTTATTTTGTTATCAACGGTGAATCATAGAACATATATATTCTATACAATAAGAATAGGGAGGAAATATAAGTCTTCGTTTTTATTATTGTATGGGCGTTTTCAATAAAATGTGTCTTTTTTTAAATAAAAGATGCACATTTCATTGTGTGTGTTTGTTCATAGTACAAGCGGTGGGGAAATCTCCTTGCATAAGCCAAACAATATTTAAGAGCCTGTCCAGTTCTTGGCTACAATGCACTGTTTTTTGAGAAGTTATTCCATAACGTTTAGCAAAATAGATCATTTTTTTGCGTTTTTTTTCAATTACTTGCTCGAACATAGAATCGGCTCCATCTCTTTATAGATTTTTTAGTATAGTATATATGTGTAGTACATATTATACAAAAATTCCATAAAAAAGAAATGACTTCGATAAAAAAAGCAAAAATTCTACAATTTATTTTACAAATAAATAGAGAACAAACACAAAAGGTAAAAAATACTGTAAAAATTACAATGTATTAGAAGGTTTTTTTCTCGGTAATGCGAATACAATTACATTGTATGAGTTTTAGGATGGAGAGTGGAAATATTGCGGTTAGTGACAGTGAAGAAAGATGAGAAAGTGTTTATTGGTGTTGTGGATGAGAATGAACAAACGGTGTTGCATATAAGGGAAGCACAGCGGCAAAAAGGTGAAAAGATTACAATTCCAATTACAATGCTAGAATGTATTGAGAAAGGGAATGCCTTTATTGAAAAAGTAAATGAAATTGTAAATTGGGCAAACGAAAATAAAACAACGGCTTATTATCCGCTAGCAGAAGTCAAAATATTGGCACCTATTCCAAGACCCAGAAAGAATATTCTTTGCGTTGGAAAAAACTATCGTGATCATGCGATAGAAATGGGCGGAGAGGAATCTATTCCGAAAGATATCATGATTTTTACAAAGGCGCCAACAACTGTCGTTGGGGATGGTGAGAAAATTCACAGTCATCCGCATGCAACGAATGAATTAGATTATGAAGGTGAACTAGCGGTTGTCATTGGAAAACGAGGGAAACAAATTCCGAAAGAGAAAGCGTTGGACCATATTTTTGGTTATACAGTTATAAATGATATAACTGCGCGAGATATTCAAAGGAAGCATAAACAATTTTTCTTAGGAAAAAGTTTTGATACATTTTGTCCAATGGGTCCGTATTTAGTTCATAAGACATCAATGGAAACCCCGAATCAATTACATATTGAAACAAGGGTGAACGGAGAAATTAGGCAAATTTCAAATACTGCAAATATGATCTTTTCTATAGAAGATATTATTTCTACTATAAGTAAGGGGATGACCCTAGAGCCAGGGGACATTATTGCAACAGGGACACCAGCTGGTGTTGGAAAAGGCTTTACACCGCCGAAGTTTCTGCACGCTGGTGATGAGATTACGGTAACAGTACAACATATTGGAACGCTCCGAAATACAGTGAAATAGTATTGTCAACATGTGGAATGAGTATTATAAAATATTTCATAGAACAAGCTGCCTTTTGAAGGCAGCTTGTTTATGTTAGGATAATACAGCTTTAATTTTTTGGAATGCCCACTCTAAATCTTCTTCAGAAATAACAAGAGGTGGCGCGATACGTATTACATTTTCGTGTGTTTCTTTACATAACAGGCCTGCTTCTTTTAGCTTTTCACAGTACGGACGAGCTGGCTCGTTTAATTCAATTCCGATAAATAGCCCTTTACCACGAATTTCTGTAATCATTGGATTATTGATTTCTTTTAATTGTCCTACTAACTTTTCTCCTAATTGAAGAGAACGTTCTGTTAATTTTTCGTCTAATAATACGTCAAGAGCTGCGATAGAAACAGCACATGCAAGTGGATTACCACCAAATGTAGAACCGTGAGAACCTGGTTCGAATACTCCTAAAATATCTCGGTTTGCTGCAACACAAGAGATTGGGAATACGCCGCCGCCTAATGCTTTACCAAGTATGTACATGTCAGGAATTACGTTATCCCAATCACATGCAAATAATTTACCAGTACGACCTAAACCAGTTTGGATTTCATCAGCTACAAATAAAACATTTTCTTTCTTACATACATCATATGCTTCTTGTAAGAAACCAGCTGGTGGAATATTAATGCCAGCTTCCCCTTGAATTGGCTCTAAAATAAATGCTGCTGTATTTGGTGTAATAGCAGCTTTTAATGCTTCTAAATCACCGTAAGGGATTACAATAATACCAGGAAGCATTGGGCCAAAACCGCGTTTATAATCTTCGCTAGATGACATAGAAACAGCGCCCATTGTACGGCCGTGGAAGTTATCCTCACAAACGATAATTTCAGCTCTATTTTCTTCTACTTTTTTCACATCATATGCCCAGCGGCGTGCTGTTTTGATAGCGGTTTCAACAGCTTCCGCACCTGTATTCATCGGAAGTACCATATCTTTATGAGTTAATTTCGCTACTTTTTCGTACCAAGGACCTAATTGATCGCTATGGAAGGCACGAGAAGTTAACGTAACACGGTTTGCTTGTTCAATTAAAGCGTTAATAATTTTAGGGTGGCGATGTCCTTGGTTTACCGCAGAATATGCACTCAGTAAGTCCATATAGCGATTTCCTTCAGGATTTTCTACCCAAACACCTTCCGCTTTAGAAATTACGATTGGAAGTGGATGGTAGTTATTTGCACCGTATGTGTCTGTTAGTTCGATAATATCTTTTGTTTGAATCATGATTGTTCCCCCTTTTGTTATTACAAGAAGTTTGTAAATACTCTAAATATTATATCATTTAAGTTGGAAAAAGCGAAACATTTCCTAAAAAAGAAATGGACATGTTATCATATAAAGTGAAGAAGTGTGAAAAAGGAGGGAGAGGTACCATGACAACACACATGCATATTACAGCGTGGGCATTAGGGCTCATTTTATTCTTTGTGGCGTATTCGATGTATACAGCAGGGAAAAAAGGTAAAGGTGTACATATGGGGCTTCGTCTTGTGTATATCATCATTATTGTAACTGGTTTCTTGTTATACCAAAGTATTATGAAAACAGCAACAGGTAACATGCACATGTGGTACGGCCTAAAAATGTTAGTCGGTGTTTGGGTTATTGCTGCAATGGAAATGATTCTTGTAAAAACAAGTAAGAAGAAGCAAGCAGGAGCATTCTGGGTTCAATTTATTATCGCGTTTGTCGTTGTATTATATATTGGATTACGATTACCACTGGGGTTTGCACCATTTGCGTAAAATAAAACCATCCTATTCTTCTATAAAGGAGAATAGGATGGTTTTTTTATGGAGCATCTACATGGAGTTGCTCACCATTTGTTTTTGTAAATTGAAAAGTATTTTTGTTGCATGAGGAAAAGCGGACATAATGATGGTGCAGCGCACATACCATTTCTTCGTTATCAAATAAAAGAATATTTACACCTTCGCAAGGCTCTCCCTTTGCTTGGAATGATAAGAAGTTATGACAATACATACAATCATATAAAGAGTAATGAAGTGATTGTAGTGCATCAGCGAATAAAGAGAAAGTGGAATCAGACAGTTCTTCTAACCATTCATGATAACTGAGTAGTAATTTTTTACGAATTCGTATCATCTCACCATTTTGTAATGGATGGTGTTCATTTGCAACTTGTAATATGTTTTGCTCGTAGAAGCGAGCTGGTAGCCAATTATTGTTATATGAAATTTCAAATCCATCTTCAATGACATCTTCTAACAAAAATGCTTCGTCATTTTCATCATCAAAAAATATCCATTCATTGTTTATATATTCTACGTTACCAATTGTATGAGCGCGTGGTTGATTATACAAAATATGTTTGCGTTGTTTCATTTATGATTTCTCCTTTTGTAGAAGTAGTTATTCCTGTTATGGACAGTTCAGGCGTTCTTTATAACTACGGAACACCTAAAGAAAGTTGGGCATAGAATAAGAACACGTTTCACCAATCGGGCTTTTACGTGCGATTGTCCCTGTTCCCTCTAGAGTTATCTGGATTTTGAACGGGGGTTACTGCACGTTAATAAGGGGTAAAGTTATACGGATAAAGATAGGAAGGATGATTGATATGTGCGGGATTACAGGATGGGTTGATTTTAAACGCTCGTTAGAACAGGAGAGAGAGATGGTCATGAAAATGGCTGAAACACTTGCAAAGCGAGGACCAGATGATACGAATATCTGGATAAGAAGGCATGTCGCTTTTGGACATAAACGATTAATTGTTGTGGATCCCGAAGGTGGAAAACAGCCGATGACTTGTCTGAAGGAAGAATCAAGTTATACGATTTGTTACAACGGTGAGCTATATAACACAGAAGATATTCGTAAAGAATTACTGCAAAGAGGATATACATTTAAAGGACACTCTGATACGGAAGTATTATTGGCGTCTTATGTAGAATGGAAAGAAGAGTGTACCCAGCATTTAAATGGGATATACGCATTTGCGGTATGGGATGAGGAAAAAGAACAACTATTTATTGCAAGGGATCGGTTAGGAGTAAAACCATTATTTTATAAATATGATAAAGGAAGGGTGCTGTTTGGCTCAGAATTAAAAGCGATCTTAGCGCATCCGGATGTAAAGGCAGAAGTTACAACAGAAGGACTTTCAGAAATATTTGGACTAGGGCCTTCAAGAACGCCTGGTCATGGTATATATGCAGAAATTCAAGAGCTCCGTCCAGGGCACGTTCTAACATTCTCGAAAGATGGTTTATCTATATGGCGCTATTGGAATGTGGAGAGTAAAAAGCATGAGCATTCATTTGAAGAAACAGTAGAAAAAACACGTTTTCTGTTGCAAGATGCGATTACACGGCAACTCGTTTCAGATGTACCATTATGTACATTTCTGTCAGGAGGCGTGGATTCAAGTGCTATTACGGCATTTGCGGCAAGGGCATATGAGCGAGAAGGGAAAGGGAAGTTGCACACATATTCCATTGACTATGAAGAGAATGAAAAATATTTTAAGGCGAATGCTTTTCAGCCGAATTCAGATGCGCCTTTTATTGATTTAATGACCGATACGTTTCAAACGATTCATCATCGCTGTGTCATTTCCAATGAGCAACTAGCAGAGTATTTAACAGAAGCGGTACTTGTGCGTGATTTGCCTGGTATGGCAGATATTGATTCGTCATTATTATGGTTTTGCAAGGAAATCAAACATGATTTTGTTGTTGGTTTGTCAGGAGAATGTGCGGATGAAATTTTCGGAGGATATCCGTGGTTTTACCGAGAAGATGATTTGCAATCAAGTGCGTTTCCATGGATGAGATCGACAAAGGCGCGTGAACAACTTTTAAAAGAAGAATGGCGTAATAAATTAAAACTGCAAGAATATGTACAGCGGCGTTATGAAGAGTCAATACAGGAAGTGCCGGTTTTAGAAGGAGAAAGTATGGTTGAAGCAAAAAGACGGCAATTGTTTTATTTAAATATGACTTGGTTTATGGCGACATTATTAGACAGAAAAGATCGGATGAGCATGGGAGCGAGTTTGGAAGTACGTGTTCCATTCGCGGATCATCGCCTTGTCGAATATGCGTGGAATATTCCTTGGGAAATGAAAATGTATGAAAATCGCGAAAAAGGTCTATTACGTAAAGCGTTAGAAGGTATATTGCCAAATGATATATTATATCGAAAGAAAAGTCCGTATCCGAAAACGCATAATCCGCATTACACAAAGGCAGTAACTGTTTGGTTAGAGGATTTATTAACAGATAGACATTCCATTTTATATGAATTATTTGATAGAGAACAATTGCAAGGATTAATCCAATCAGGAGGGAGCGACTTTCAAACACCGTGGTTTGGCCAGCTGATGACTGGACCGCAACTATTGGCGCATTTGGCACAGATTCATGTTTGGTTTAAGGAGTATGGGGTAAACATTAAAGAATAATAAAAAGCGGCTTACAATCATTGTGAGCCGCTTTTTATTATTCTGTGTGAGTGGGAGCGACTTAGGATACGACGAAAGTTAAATAAATTGTCAAATAAAATTAAAAATCATATTATAAATAATACTTATTTAGAATTATTATTTTGACGTACTGATTATTACTTGTTATACTTGAGAACGAATGTTATTGAAAAAGATTCTCATTTCTGAAACTGAGGTGTTCTATAGATGATAAAGAAGAAGATGGGTTTACTTGTGATGGCGTATGGGACGCCTGAGTCACTAGAGGATGTAGAGGCGTATTATACACATATTCGTCACGGGCGTAAGCCGTCTCAAGAAGCACTTGATGATTTAATTGGACGTTATAAAGCAATTGGTGGTATTTCACCGCTTGCGCAAATTACAAAGAAGCAAGCTAATAAATTAACGGAGGAACTGAATAGCCGTTTTTCAAATTATGAATTTGTTTGTTATTTAGGTTTAAAACATATCGCGCCGTTTATTGAAGATGCGGTAGAAGAAATGAAACGAGATGGGATTGAGGAAGCGATTAGTATTGTGCTAGCGCCTCACTATTCGACTTTTAGTATTAAGGCATACAATGAGCGTGCAATGCGCATGTCTAAAAAAATAAACGGTCCTGTTATCGAACCGATCGAACAGTGGTATGATGAACCGAAATTTATTGATTACTGGGCAGAAAAAATAGAAGAAACATTTACTAGAATTACAGATCAAGAGAAAACGGTTGTCATTTTTTCTGCGCATAGTTTACCCGAGAAAATTATTGCTGCTGGTGATCCTTATGTGGAGCAACTGCAGCATACGGCAGATTTAATTGCTGAGGCAGCAAGTATTCAAAATTATACAATAGGCTGGCAAAGTGCTGGAAATACACCAGATCCATGGATCGGACCAGATGTGCAAGATTTAACGAGAGATTTGTATGAAAAGCATGGTTATGAATATTTCGTGTATTGCCCGGTTGGATTTGTGGCTGAGCATTTAGAAGTGCTGTATGACAACGATTATGAATGCAAAGCTGTGACAGATGAATTAGGTGTAGCATATTTCAGACCAGCTATGCCAAATGCAGAGGAATCATTCATTGATTGTTTAGCAGAAATTGTTTCCAAAAAAGCAAATAAAATGATTGACAAAAAAGTAAATTTAAATAATAATCAAATTATAATTATTTTAAATAAGTAATTATTATTGTTAAAAAATAGGAGGTCCCACTTGATGAATCCAAATAATCGCTTAACAACAAACCAAGGTGCTCCAGTAGGAGACAACCAAAATTCTCGTACAGCTGGTCGCCGTGGACCGGTATTATTGGAAGATTATCATTTAGTAGAAAAACTTGCTCATTTTGATCGTGAACGTATTCCAGAGCGCGTTGTACATGCACGTGGTGCAGGTGCTCATGGTGTTTTCGTAACGAAAAATAGCATGAAGAAATATACAAAAGCAGCATTTTTACAAAATGAGGGAACAGAAACGCCTGTATTCGTTCGTTTCTCAACGGTTATTCATGGTCAAGGTTCCCCTGAAACAGCTCGTGATCCACGTGGTTTCGCTGTTAAGTTTTATACAGAAGAAGGAAATTATGATATCGTAGGTAACCATTTACCTGTTTTCTTCATTCGTGATGCAATTAAATTCCCTGATATGGTGCACTCTTTAAAACCAGCACCGGATACAAATATTCAAACACCAGATCGTTACTGGGATTTCATGACACTATCCCCAGAGTCTACACACATGCTGACGTGGGTATTCTCTGATTACGGTACACCTGCAAACTACCGTCAAATGGAAGGGTTCGGTGTTCATACATTCAAATGGATTAATGCTGAAGGAAAAATCGTTTATATTAAATATCATTGGAAACCACAGCAAGGTGTGCGTAACTTAAGTGCGAAAGAAGCAGAACAAGTACAAGGAAAAGATTTTAACCATGCAACTCGTGATCTATTCGATGCAATTGCAAACGGAAACTATCCAAAGTGGGATTTACACGTACAAATGATGCAATTAGATGAAATGGATTCTTTAGACTTCGATCCATTAGATCCAACAAAAGTATGGCCGGAAGATCGTTTCCCGTTAATGGAAGTAGGGACAATGACGTTAAATCGTAATCCGCAAAACTTCTTTGCGGAAGTAGAACAAGCGGCGTTCTCTCCAAGTGCGACTGTACCTGGCGTTGAACCGTCTGAAGATAAGTTATTACAAGGTCGTTTATTCTCTTACCCAGATACACAGCGTTACCGCCTTGGTGCGAACTACTTACAAATCCCTGTAAACTGCCCATATGCAGCTGTTCGTAATCAACAACGTGATGGTGCAATGCAGATCAATCAAAACCCATCAACAATTAACTACGAGCCAAGTCGTCATGCTGAAAATCCAGTTGAAGATTCTGCTTACCGTGATTCAACTATGAAGCTTGAAGGTTATGTATCTCGTGAAAAAATTGATAAACCAAACGACTTCCAGCAAGCTGGTGAACGTTACCGTTCATACTCTAAAGAAGAACAAGATAACTTAATTGCCAACTTAACAAACGACTTAAAAGATGTACATGAACAAACAAAATTACTTGCAATCTGTAACTTTTTCCGTGCAGACCGTGAGTATGGTATGCGTTTAGCAGAAGCATTAAACGTTGATATTTCAGCGTATGTAGGAAATCCTACAAAATAATTACATTTCCAATTCTCTTTTATTCTCAATAAGAAAAGACGACTGATTACGGTCGTCTTTTTTGCTATTTTGTGCGCATGTATGCCGAATTTTGTAGGTATGTCGATATGTTGCGATATATGAAAGAAAGTAATGTTTCTTATCATATTGAGCGTGAACAAAAAGAAATACGGTGATTGATATGTGTAAGATTAAATTCGTATATGTATAAAATAATGCAACATAATAATATATAAGATAAACGATTAAAAGTATAATGCCTCCTTGTTGAGTAGATTGTGTTGAAAATCATCTTATTTAGACAGAATTTTTTTAGAATCGGGTACGTTAAACAAAAAATTTATGAAATCTTTTTGGTGTAAAAGTTAGAAGAAGAAATAGTACTATTTCGCCTAAAATTGCGACAACTATATTTAATAAAAGAGTTCGGAAATTCGAGGTAAGATGATTGATTATGATGTATTTCCAGTAGGATAAACTCATAAAACTCACTCCTTGTAGATTTTCTTTTAGTATATTAAAACCTTTCTGTAAAAGTGCATGTCTTAGTTTGTGATTTGCAAAAAAACAAAATAAATTCTCAACAAAAACTCAACGAATAAGCAATAAATTGCTGTTGAAGGAGCTGAAAATGAAGTAGCTTCAACGGAAATAAATGGCCTAACGAAAAATATAGGTAAATCTGGGAAGATTGGATTTGTAGAATCTATTTTTCTTGGAGTTGGTCTTTCGGCTAATGCATTAACGAATGGATTAGGGGCTGGTTTATTTGGTTTGAACCCGATAGCGGTATGCGTTGCGGCGGCGATTGGCAGTTTCATAACAGTTTGGGAAGGAATATGTTTGCAAAACGCAAACATATATAAATCCATTTTAATTTTTCGACATCTAAATCCCTGCTATGCAGAATAAAGTGAAACTTTAATCAGTGGGGGTTTTCTTCATCCCCCACTGATTATTAGCCCTCACCAATCGGGCTTTTACGGGCAGTTTATCTCCTACCTTACTTCTTTGCTTTCGCCGAATTTTGAGGTGGGAGTATTACTGCCCGTTAATGCGGGGTAAAAAGTAATCTATACCCATTTGCTCTTTCTGTTTTTACTTCGCATGTGGCAGAAACAGGCCCTGACCGCTTCTATGCATGGCTAGATGCTCTCTCCCACCTAAAAAGAGTGGTTTTATGTCGGTTTTTTAATTGATGTATATAGGTGCTATTAAATATAAATCCCTACCTTGTAACTAGATAATAGAATTTGTTAATATTGAGTGTATATAGGTTGTAGTTATCTCTCGTTTGACAACTATGATAATTCTCATGAATAAAGGGGAATCGAATATGTCTGAAGGAACTGAAAAAAGTAATCTTGGCTTGTTGTTAAAAGAATTGCTGAAGGAACAGTCTTTGTCGATGCGAAAACTTAGTACGCTTACTGGAATTGATACTGCTACGATTTCAATGATCATAAATGGTAAGCGAAAAGCAAATCCAAAACACTTACAAAAATTTGCGGACTGTCTTGGCATTCCTATTGCGGATTTATTTGTAGCGGCAGGTTATTCGATTGAAACAAAACAGGAGAAACAATCTGATATTCACGTATCCATTGACAACATTCAACATTTACTCGAATCCTCTCAGCTATATGATCAAAAGTTTAGTATAGCTAATGTCAAGCAGCAATTGGCTAATTATGAACAATATTCACAAACAGAAGAGGGAAAAGAAACAATTTTAAAGGGGTTTGAAGAGAAGATTCAGAAGGTAAGTGGTATCGGACCGTTTATTAGTGATTTGAAGGATTTGTATGAGAAATTTATTAAGAAGAAGGGGACCCGCGGGGAACTCGCTTTGATGGGAAGTGCACTTATATATTTTATTTTAGCAGTCGATGTGATTCCAGATTATGTTTTTCCCATCGGTTATTTAGATGATGCTGTCGCTGTGCAAATTGTTTTAAATTTACTATTGAAAAAATAAGATGTTTATATATAAGTACAAATTGAAAAATTGACATAAAACCTTTCTTTTTAGGTGGGAGAGAGAGTCCGCTCATGCATAGAAGCGGTTAGATCCTTTTCCTGCCCCATGCCAAGTGAAAACAAAGAGAGCAAATAAGTAGCGGTCACTTTTTGTTCTTCATAGCCGTGACTTATATGCTGAAAAACCAAAATGGATATATATAGATAAATCAATAAAAACAGATAAAGATATTTATATACCGATAGTTTGGAATATTCGTGTTTTTGTATTTTATTTTGAATATGAGAAAAAGGTGTACTCTATTTTGAAGTGAAGTACGCCTTTTTCGTATGTTCATAAGTTTTAGTTTGCTGACCTTTCCGTATACTCATAAGCTTTCTCCCCGTGCATGGAAATATCCAGTCCTATTTCTTCTTCATGCTCATGTACGCGGACGGGAAGAAAGAAGTTGATAACTTTAATAATTGCGTACGTCATGATGATTGTGAAGGTATATGTTGCACCGATTGCTACGAGTTGTTTGAAGAGGAGTACAGCGTTTCCGTAAAATAATCCATTGGCTCCATCACTATTTACGGAAGTTGTTGCAAAGAGTCCGGTTGCAACACCGCCCCATGTTCCGCCGATACCATGACATCCAAATGCGTCAAGGGCATCGTCATATCCAAGTTTATGTTTTAAAAAGAAGATAGCTCCGAAGCATAATACCCCGCCGATAGCCCCGATGAGAAGGGAGGAGAATGGAGTGACGAATCCGCAAGCGGGTGTAATCGCGACAAGACCTGATACTGCACCGCAAGCTGCTCCCATGACGGTCGGTTTGGATTGGAAGAACCACTCAGTCAAGATCCAAGTTAAGGCAGAAGCTGCGGCTGCTGTATTTGTATTAATAAATGCAGTTAAGGCTACATTGTTTAGTGAAAGGGCACTGCCGACGTTAAACCCAAACCATCCAAACCATAGTAAGCCAGCGCCTAAAATGGTAAAGGGAAGGTGATGAGGAGATGAACCTCTTATGTCTTTTCGTTTTCCAAGGAAAATTGCTAATACAAGACCGGCAACACCGGACGTAATATGAACGACATTACCGCCAGCGAAATCTAATGCGCCGAGCTCTTTCAGCCAGCCGCCGACGCCCCATACCCAGTGCGCAACAGGGTTATAAACAATCGTCGTCCAAAGAAGAATGAAAATAAGAAAAGCGGAAAATCGCATTCTTTCAGCAAATGCACCTGAAATTAAAGCTGGAGTTAAGATTGCAAACATGAGTTGAAACATCATAAATAAATTGTGAGGAATAGTAGCGGAGTAATCCGGATTTGGTGCGTAAGTTACGCCTTGTAGACCAAACCAATCAAGTGTACCGATGATCCCGTTCCAATCGGGTCCGAATGATAAAGAATAGCCGATAAAGATCCATTGGACGGAAACAATCGCCATTGCGCTATAACTATGCATCGTTGTGCTCAGTACGTTTTTACTGCGAACCATTCCACCGTAAAACAGTGCCAGGCCTGGTGTCATAATCATCACCATTACCGTTGCTAAAAATATAAAAACCGTATCTCCCATATTCATTCTTTTTCCCTCCTGTTATGTTATAAAATGTTACAACTAGTGTTATTTTTTATATCATATTCAAAAATAGGAAAGAAATCAATGTAATTTTTAGAAAATTTTAATTTTTATGTAATGAAATCTAACATGAGTTATTTTTAAGAATGAAAGATGATAATTGTTAACTGTGAATATAGTGTAAGTAAATAAATGAAGGATATATACGGTTGCTCCAGGAAATTGATATACTATTCTTATAATTAAAAAAGTTGGTGGATCTGTGTGAAGAAGATATGGAATAGGGGAGTGTGTATTTGTTTTTGTCTGGTAGTCGTTTTTTTAGTGCCTATACATACCTTTGCGAAAGAGGAAAGGGAATGGCAAGATGAAGTGATTTATTCTATCATGATTGATCGTTTTAATAATGGAGATGCGAAAAATGATAAACAACTTGATGTGGGAAATTTAGAGGCGTATCAAGGGGGAGATATACAGGGAATTATTAAGAGGCTTGATTATATAAAGGGGATGGGATTTACCGCTGTTATGCTTTCGCCTCTTTTTGAAAGTAAAACATATGATGGAACTGGTATAGGTGACCAGCGAAAAGTAAATGAACATTTTGGCTCACTGCAAGATGTGAAACAGCTTGTACAAGAAGCTCATAAAAGGGGAATGAAAGTAATATTTCAATTTGTTGTTGGAGAAGAACCGCAACAAATGATTGATTCGATGAAGTGGTGGATAAAAGAAGTAAACTTAGATGGCAGCTATCTTATACATAGTGAGAAACTGTCTCGTGCCTCGCTGAATGAGGTAAAACAAAATGTACAAGAAATAAAAAAAGACTTTCTCATGATGACGAATGAAGCAGAAGGTATACATAATAAGCATTATAAGCAAATCACAGATGTATTTTCGGAACCTGGTATCTCTATTAAACCGTTGTATGATGCAAGTTTAATAGAGGGGGATGAAGTAAGAGGTACATTTGTAGATAATCAAGAGACAAAGCGATTTGTGCGTATTGCAAAAGAAAATGCGTACTATCCACCAGCACGTTTGAAGTTAGCACTTGCTTACTTATACACATCTCCAGGGGTGCCGATTGTGTATTACGGAACAGAGATTGCGCTTGATGGCGGGGAGACACCTGATAATCGCCGCTTAATGGATTTTAAAACAGATGAGAAGTTTTTACAGTATGTAATGAAATTAGGAGAATTAAGGAAAAAGCTGCCGTCTTTACGTCGTGGTACATTTGAACTGTTGTACGATAAAAATGGGATGAGCGTACTGAAAAGAACATATAAAGATGAAGTAACGCTCGTTGCGATAAATAATACAAAAGAGACGCAAAAGGTTGCACTTTCAGCTAGTAGTATTGGAGAGAACCAGGAATTAAGAGGGCTGTTGGAAGATGAAATTATAAGAGAAGAGGATGGTAAGTATTATCTTGTGTTGAAACGGGAAGAAGCGAATGTGTATAAAGTTGGGGAACAAACAGGGATAAATTGGGTGTTTATATCTTTGTTAGTCTTAGTAAATGTTTTGTTCCTTGCTTTTTTAATTGCTGTAAAGAAGCAGAAAAAATCTTGAAAATAGTATGGTTATGAAAAGAAAAAACCCTCATGATAGAGGGTTTTCTTTTTAGCGATAGTTGATGAATTGTACGTCAATTGGTAAATCAGCACTACGAACTGCTGCGATTACTGCTTGTAAGTCATCGCGGCTTTTCGCTGTTACACGTACTTGGTCATCTTGAACTTGTGTTTTCACTTTTAACTTTAACTCTTTAATAATGTTATTGATTTTCTTAGCGTTATCTTTATCGATACCTTGTTGCAGCGTTGCGCGTTGGCGTACTGTGTTGCCAGATGCGCTTTCGACTTTTCCGTAGTCTAAGTTTTTAATTGGAACGTTACGTTTCACAAGTTTGGAAATGAGAACGTCTTTTACTTGTTCTAATTTAAATTCATCATCAGAAGTTAAAACAAGTACTTCTTTTTCTAATTTAATATCACTTTTACTTCCTTTAAAGTCATAGCGATTTTGAATTTCTTTTAATGCGATGTTAATAGCATTTGTAACTTCAGGTAATTCTACTTTTGAAACGATGTCAAAAGAACTGTCTTTTGCCATAGTTAGCACCTCCAAATTAAATTCCACCTCTTATTATAGTTAATTTTGGGCAGTTGGACAAATAAAGGAAAAATCGTGTTATAATGAAGCTTTCTTTGGAATGATAAAAATATAACTTTATATATAGAAGGGAATTAAAATATATGTATTTACAACCAGGAGCGATTGAGCAGGTAACTGTTTTACGAGAAACGGAAATTGGATATATGGTCGGATTTGATGATGAGGATGGTTATGAAGAGGTATTTCTACATAAAAATGAAGTAGCGGGGGAAATTGAAGAAGGCGATACGATTGACGTATTTTTATACCTTGACCATAAAGAGCGAATTGCAGCAACGATGAAAACACCGCTTATTACAACAAGTGACTGGAACTGGGTAAAAGTTGTAGAAGTAAAACCTGATCTAGGTGTGTTTGTTGATATTGGTGTTTCAAAAGATATATTAATTCCGGCTGATGAGTTTCCGATTTATACACCGGTTTGGCCTGAAGAGGACGACGAATTGTATTGTACATTGAAATTAACAAATCGTGGTCGTCTTATTGCTCTTCCGGCAAGGGATTCAGATATGCAAGAAATCATCGTTGATGCAACGCCATCTATGCGTAATAAAAATGTAAATGGACGTGTGTATCGCTCTCTTCAAGTAGGTTCGTTTGTATTGACGGATGAACATTTCCGTGCCTTCTTACACCACACAGAAAGAAAAGAACAGGTTCGTATTGGTGAGCGTGTAACAGGTCGTATTATTGATGTAAAAGATGATGGCACAATTAATATCTCACTTCTTCCGCGTAAAGAAGAGGGGATGGAAGACGATGCTGCGGTGATCTATGAGTATATGGAGAGCCGTGGCGGAGCGATGCCGTTTTGGGATAAGAGCCATCCGGAAGATATTAAGGAGCGTTTCAATATGAGTAAGGCTGCGTTTAAGCGTGCGCTTGGTAAAATGATGAAAGAAGAGAAGATTTATCAAGAAGAGGGCTGGACGTACTTCAAAAAATAAAAAAACCGAACAAGCTGCATGCTTGTTCGGTTTTTTTTATCCCGCATTAACGGGCAGTAATATCCCCCACCTTAAGATTTAGAGAAAAGCGAGGAAAATAGGTAGGGAATAAACTGCCTGTAAAAGCTCGATTGGTTCAACTAATGCCCCTGCTGATTAAAGTTTCACTCTATTTCTGCTGTCCTGAAAGGCGGGAGAATGTATCTTTTAAATCGCTATCTTTCACTTTAATATCAGCTTTCTGTAATTCATCTAGTAATATTTTTTGACCTGTTGTATTATCTGCTAAACGTTGTTCTTCTAGGTCTTTACGAATAGAATCTTTTACTTCATCATAAGGTTTCAATGGTTTTTTATCAGTAAGTTTAATAATATGGTAGCCTTGTGACGTTTTGACAGGAGCGCTAATTTCGCCAACATTTAGTTTATAAGCAGCGTCTTCAAATTCAGGCGCCATTTTACCTGGTCCGAAGTATCCAAGATCCCCGCCTTTATCTTTCGAAACTGGATCTAGAGACTCTTGTTTTGCTAATTCTTCAAAGGAAGCACCTTCGTCAAGTTTTTTCTTAATTTCATTTGCGGTTTTTTCGTCATTTACTAAAATATCACTTGCTTTAATTTCAGGTTTGTAATGATCTTTTATATCTTTTTCTGTAATACTTTGCTTGATTGCTTTATTCATTGCGAGTTTGAATCTAATTTGATTTTTAAAGTCGTCTTCATTTTTTAAGCGATTACTTTCTAGTACTAAGTTGAATTGGTCACCGTATTGATCTTTCGCTTTTTTGAATTCTTTATTAACCTCATCATCAGATACTTTATATTTTTTTGTGATGATATCTTGTGCCATCATTTCGTACAGCATATCTTTTCCGTAACGATCTTTTAATTGCTTATCAAAATCACCTTTTGTAATAGTTGAAGCTTTCGATGTTGCGATGACTTCGGAACTACTTGTTGTTCCGCAAGCAGACAGCATTAACGTCCCAATGGTTGCTGTCACAATCAATAATTGTTTTCCTTTCATACTAGCACCTCATCTAAATATGTTATTGCTATTGTAAAATAGAGAAGTGAACACGAAGTGAATTCGAGATGTTTTTTCCTGTAAAATGTAAAAAGTACATCAACAATTTTGTTGATGTACTAGGGGGCTAAATGTGATTTGTTTTTTTTGAATATGCACGTTTTCCTTGCTGAATATTCTTTTGTTCCTGTTCATTTTTTTGAGCACGCTTTGCGTTATTATCACGTGCTTTTTTGTCGTTATCGCTTGTGTGTGGCATGCGTATCAACTCCATTTCTAAATGGTTGCATGTTTATCATTTCCGTTTTCGTAAAGACTATGTATACTGGTAGTGATGAACTCATAATCTATAAAGGCGGATGAGATATGGACTTTAAATTAAATTATGCTGAATTAACGAAGAAATTGATTGTTGTTATCATTGCAGGTTTATTAAATGCCATTGGAATGAATTTATTTTTAACGCCAGCAAAGGTATATGCAAGTGGTTTTGCGGGATTGTCTCAGTTGCTCTCGCAAGTATTAAGTGATTTTGCATCGATACATATATCAACAGGGGTTCTTTTTGCTTTATTTAATATTCCAGTTGTTATTTTAGCGTGGAAAAAGGTCGGAAAAGGGTTTACTTTATTTAGTTTTTTATGTGTTGTATTTATGACACTATTTTTAGAAATTATACCAGTAAAGGCCGTTTCACATGATATTATATTAAATGCTATTTTTGGTGGTCTCATTTCCGCGATTGGGGTAGGGATTGCTTTAAAATGGGGTGCTTCTACAGGTGGTTTAGATATCATTGCAATGATTTTGTCAAAGGTAAAAGATAAACCTGTGGGAACGTATTTCTTCTTCTTTAATGCAATCATTATTATTGCTGCTGGTTATGTGTATGGATGGGAAAAAGCGTTGTACACATTAGTCACGTTGTATGTATCTTCACGGATTATTGATGCAATCCATACACGTCATGTGAAAATTACAGCATTTATCGTTACGACAAATGGTGTGGATGTACGAAAGGCGATTCAAGCACGGTTAGTGCGAGGAATTACAACTGTACCAGCAACAGGTGCTTATACAAATGAAAATAAAGAAATGCTAATGATTGTGATTACTCGTTATGAACTATATGAATTAGAAAGAATTATTAAACAAGTGGACCCAGGAGCATTTACAAATGTAGTCCAAACCGTTGGGGTATTTGGACTGTTTAGAAAAGATTAAAGAGGACCAAGTTTGGTCCTCTTGTTTTAATGTGCGCTAGTAACGCTCTGTAGTTGCTGTTGCATTTCACGTAATTGCACTTTCTCAGCAGTGGAAGAATTTGCATAAGCAGACCGCAAAGCGTTCTTTGCCCGATAGACGAGTTCTTGTTGTTCTTGGCCACTTGAACAAGAAATGGCGTTCGAAACAGCATCTCGCGCCTGCTGGAATAATAAGTTCCCCATTTAAACCCCTCCAAGAGAAGAGTTGTTTCGTTCTTTTTCTGCCTCAGCTAATGTACTGCGGTGCGGGAATCTTGCAGCATGCATCTTAACAGCATCAGCCCCTTGTTGGGTGAAACGTTTTGATTTGTTCTTTTTACCCATTCGTAATTCCCCCTTTTTAGCAGAAAACAACTGACACATTGCTGTGTCTGATTATAGTATGAACGTTTTGGGTCAAACTATAAGTAGGGAATTTTTAGCTTACAATCCAAGCACCTCATGTAAATAAAGAGCGATGCCGTCTTCTTCGTTTGTTAATGTTGTATGATTTGCTAATGATTTTAATTCAGGGATAGCATTTCCCATTGCGATGCCGTGACCTGCATATTCAATCATCTCAAAATCATTATCCTCGTCACCAAAGGCGATAATTCGCTCCCTTGGAATGTTATAATGACTAGAAATTTTTTGAAGTCCGATTGCTTTGTTGAGACCACTTTTAACAATTTCAATAATTGGCCAAGGAGCTCCCCATTTTCGGTGATCAATGACTTCAGCATGCATATCTGTTAAATGATTCCGAATAGCAATTGATTGCTCATCCAGTGCATCGATGAGTAAACATGTTGGATGATCTTGTAAAATATTTAATAAATCTCCTGTGAAAATATTTGGAGAACCAAATTCAAAAATATGTTTTTTATCTTCGTCAATTTCGCGGACATATACATCATCCATAACTTCAGCATAGATGTTTTTCACTCCAAAATCAAAGCAAGCTCGAACAATCTCTTGAGCAGTTGAAAGTTCGAGAGGTGAATGATGCGTTCCCCAATTTGCATCAAGTGGGTGATGAACATAAGCACCATTAAAATTAACGATAGGTGTGTTCAAACCAAGTTCTTTATAATAAGTGTGGCTAGCACGAAATGGACGTCCTGTTGAAATGACAACAACATGTCCTTGTTCTTTTGCTTTTTCGATTGTTTGCTTTGTTCGTACTGAAATAACTTTATCGTCTGTTAGTAAAGTGCCATCTAAGTCTAATGCGATTAAATGTTGTTTTTTCATGTTTTCACCTCTTATGAAAATTTTTTTGTTTCTATCTGTATTTCCGTTTTTAATATGCAGAAATAAGAGGTTGGAAAGCGTATAGAGAAACATCCAAGAATGGAAGGTTCTTTATATATTCATCTTACGTCGAGAAACAGGTGAGTGTCTACCATTTCTCATTGGAAATCAGAAAAGTCAATGATTTTTTAGAAAGTTCAAATAATGTTTCTTTCATTTTGTACAATTTGTGAAAAGGGTTACATTACCGCGGTAATGAGACTTATAATGAACATGTAATCTTCTCGTATATGTTTGACTCTCCTTTGGAACTGGCCCAGAATAGGTCGGTTTCTTTTTTTTCAACAAATGTTACTTTTTTTCCTGCTTTATTATGTAAATTTATATATATGTAGGATCATACAAGATGTTCTTTGTTTCCTAAACATGACAGAAAAGCTTTTTTTGAAAATGGATATACTATTGGTGTAAAGATGTCATGGAAGGAGAATGAGAATGGGACAAAATCGCAGGTTTCGTTCTGGACAGAAAGCACCAAATGATGGAATCTACGTAGAGATTGGGGAAACTGGAAGTATGGTGAAAGATCCTCAAATGGTAAAATTAACTGCTGGTGAAAGATTTCCTGAAAATTCGAACCAAAATCGCCAGTGGACATATAAGAGAAAACCATAAGAAAGGCCGCAATTTATATTGCGGCTTTTTTTAATTAGAGAGTCGGAAATGGAGAGATTTCGTGAAGATTGATTGGATGTATGTTCGATGCACTTTTTCAAAAACTAAGTCTGAAATTCATAATCAAATTCATTGTACAAAAAAGACAATTGGCGTATAATCAAATTAAAGGTCAAAGAAAGTCAAACATTTGGAGGGCTTTAAAGATGGACTTAAATCAAATGACAACAAAAACACAAGAAGCGATTATGAGTGCCCAATCTTTAGCGGTATCTCATCATCATCAAGAGGTGGACACTGTTCATCTGTTACTCGCATTATTAGAGCAGCAAGATGGATTAGCAGTACGTATTTTTCAAAAAATGAATGTCAATATAGAAGAGCTAACGAAAGGCGTAGAAAGTTTAATTAAGAAGAAGCCTTCTGTAACTGGAAGCGGAGCAGAAGCGGGAAAATTATATGTGACGAGCGCCTTACAGCAACTGCTTGTGAGAGCGGAGTCTGAAGCGAAAAAGTTACAAGATGATTATATTTCAGTGGAACATGTATTGCATGCTTTTTGCGAAGAAAAAGGTGATATACATCATCTATTTACAAAGTTCCATATTACAAAAGATACATTATTACAGTCTTTAATGGCAGTTCGGGGGAATCAAAGAGTGACTAGTCAAAATCCAGAAGTAACATATGAAGCTTTAGAGAAATATGGCCGTGATTTAGTAGCGGAAGTAAAACAAGGGAAAATTGATCCTGTAATTGGTCGTGATAGTGAAATTCGCCGTGTCATTCGTATTCTTTCACGTAAGACGAAAAATAATCCTGTTTTAATCGGAGAACCTGGCGTTGGTAAAACGGCGATTGTTGAAGGATTAGCTCAGAGAATTGTAAGAAGAGATGTACCAGAAGGGTTAAAAGATAGAACAATCTTTGCTTTAGATATGAGTGCGCTTGTAGCTGGTGCAAAATTCCGCGGGGAATTTGAAGAACGTTTGCAAGCTGTATTAAATGAAATTAAAAAAAGTGAAGGACGTATTCTTTTATTCATTGATGAGCTTCATACGATTGTTGGTGCGGGTAAAACAGAAGGTGCGATGGATGCAGGGAATATGTTAAAACCGATGCTTGCGCGCGGTGAACTTCATTGTATTGGGGCGACTACTTTAGATGAGTATCGAAAATATATTGAGAAGGACCCAGCGCTAGAACGTCGTTTCCAGCAAGTATTAGCAGAAGAACCGACTGTGGAGGATACGATTTCTATTTTACGTGGTTTAAAAGAGCGTTTTGAAATTTATCACGGTGTAAATATTCATGACCGCGCTATTGTAGCAGCGTCTGTATTATCAGATCGATATATATCCGATCGCTTTTTACCAGATAAAGCAATTGACCTTGTTGATGAAGCGTGTGCAACCATTCGAACAGAAATCGATTCGATGCCAACAGAATTAGATGAAGTAACGCGCCGTATTATGCAGTTAGAAATTGAGGAAGCTGCCCTTGGAAAAGAAACGGATCGCGGTAGTCAAGAACGATTAAAGACATTACAACGGGAATTATCCGATTTGAAAGAAGTTGCAAGTGGAATGCGTGCGCAGTGGCAGCAAGAAAAAGAAGAAATTCATAAAGTTCGTGATTTGCGTGAAAACTTAGAGCGTCTGCGCCGTGAATTAGAAGAAGCAGAAGGAAATTATGATTTAAATAAGGCAGCAGAGCTTCGCCATGGGAAAATTCCAGCAGTGGAAAAAGAGTTAAGAGAAGCGGAAGAAGCGGGAGCGCATAATGGACAGGAAAATCGTCTATTACGTGAAGAAGTAAGTGAAGAAGAGATTGCCAATATTGTTTCACGTTGGACGGGAATTCCAGTTGCAAAACTTGTTGAGGGAGAACGTGAAAAATTACTTCGTTTAGAACAAATTTTATCAGAGCGTGTCATTGGACAAGAGGAAGCGGTCAATCTTGTGGCAGATGCGGTGCTTCGTGCGCGCGCGGGCATTAAAGATCCGAATCGTCCAATCGGTTCGTTCATTTTTTTAGGACCTACAGGTGTTGGGAAAACAGAACTTGCCAAAACATTAGCGCAATCTTTATTTGATAGTGAAGAACAAATGATACGTATTGATATGTCTGAGTACATGGAAAAACATGCTGTATCGCGTCTAATTGGGGCTCCTCCTGGATATGTAGGTTATGAGGAAGGCGGACAATTAACAGAAGCGGTTCGTCGTAAACCATATTCTGTTATTTTATTAGATGAAATTGAAAAAGCGCATCCAGAAGTATTCAATATTTTATTACAAATGTTAGATGATGGACGCATTACAGATTCGCAAGGACGGACAGTGGACTTTAAGAATACAGTTATTATTATGACATCAAATATTGGGTCAGAATATTTATTAGAAGGTTTACAAGAAGATGGCTCTATTAAAGAAGAGTCGAGAGAGCTTGTTATGGGAAATCTTAGAGGACATTTTCGCCCAGAGTTTTTAAACCGTGTGGATGAAATTATTTTATTTAAACCACTTACAACAAATGAAATTAAAGGAATTGTTGATAAAATTGTAAAAGAATTGCAAGGACGTTTAGTAGATCGTCATATATCAGTGGAATTAACGGAATCTGCAAAAGAATTTGTTGTAGAATCTGGATTCGATCCGATGTATGGAGCGCGTCCGTTAAAAAGATATGTACAGCGTCAAATTGAGACAAAACTAGCAAGAGAATTAATTGCAGGAACAATTACTGATAATAGTCATGTAGTTGTCGATGTAGAGAATAATGAACTAATTGTTCATGTAGAGTAAAAAAAGAGTTCGGATTGAATCCGGACTCTTTTTTTATTAGTGTTGTTCTACTGGTTCGTTTGGAATTGCTGCTGCAATTGCCATTACAAGAACTGCAAGAACAACTGAGAAAATAGACGCTTGTTTAAAATCGTATATACCGCCAGTCATAGAGCTAATTACATAACTCATCATATGTACAAGCAGGAACGACCAAATAAAGGCCCAAATTACACGCATCTTTTCACACCCCTATTCGTTCAATCTGTCCTTATTGTAACACAATTGAAAAAAGAATATAGAAAAAATATTTGTAGATTTTTCAAAGCAAATTTGTATTCCGGTCATACATTATAAAGGAGTAGTTTTTATGTTTAGAGAATAAGGCGGGAGAAAGATGAGTATTACGGAACGTTTTTTCTATTTAGAAAAAGAACCATGTGTCATTTATTTACCAGAGAAACCAAATGGATTTTGCGTTATGCTTCTTGGCGACTACAACTATTTTATTGAGAATGGTACAAGTTTATGGATGCAGCACGAAGGGAGAGCATCTTTCTTGAATGGGCTGATACAGAAAGGGTATACGGTCTTTTCATCTAATTTATATGGAAGACACTGGGGGAATGATCAGTCAGTTCGTTTAGCAAAGCGTTTATATCATGTTGTTATGAGGAAAGAAACATTAAATGAAAAAATTCATATTCTTGCAGATGGAATGGGCGCACTTGTAGCTCTTGAGATGATGAATCAATATCCTGAGTGTATACGATCTGTTGTCATGTTGAGCCCATGTCTAGATTTACCTGCACATGTGGAATTTGAGAAAGAACATAAGTTTTTCTATAAAAGGTTGGTAAGAGAATTATTACTTGCGTATGATGTGAAAGAAGCTGAGTTAGCGGCGCAAATTGAGAAAAAATCATTTTTAAACCTTCCTTCATGTGTACCTGTTAAAATTTTTGTATCTACACAAGAAAAGAAAGAACGTAAGCAATTATTACGTGAATATGAGAAAAAGCGAGTGCATGGAAACTGTGAGACCTCTTTATTATTTCATTTACAAGATGTGAAATATAAAATGATTGAGCAGACATGTAGTTTCTTTAAAAAGTATGAAGAAGAGTTATGAAGCTCCAATATACATAAATGAGGAGCTATTGTTTAGAGGGAAGAAAGGGTTGGTGATATGAAACGCGTGCTTATTGTAGGTGCACTTACGTTTGTAGGTTATCACCTTGTAAATAAAATGCTTGCAGAAGAAGTGGAAGTATATGGGTTTGATTTTGCTGATTTCGAGAGTATGTCAAAAATAAGTGAAGAAAAGCTATTTTTAATTGGACGGAATGCTTTGTTTACGTATTCTTCCATAAGGGATGAGAATGAATGGAAGGCAGTAGAAAAGGGACATTTTGACGCGGCTTACTTTTGTTTATGTGAACCAAATCAGCAAAGTGGATTTCGGAATGAAAGAATCATTTTGCAATATTTGAAGCGTGTTACACATATGTGTGAAAAAAATAAAGTGAAGTTAAATGTAATTTCTTCTATTGAAATAGGGAATGAGGAGGAAGAATCGGAAAATAAACGATTATTTACGAAAGTAGAAGAGGAAATAAAGAAGGGGGGATTTCCATATCATATATTTCGTGTTCCTACATTATATGGACCTTGGCAACCAGTATTTATGAGTTATCATCAACTTATCCTTTCAGAACTTGCCCAGAATGAATGCCCGTTCGTTCCACATGAAAAAGGGAGTGATCTTCTTTACGTTGAGGATGTGTGCGAATACTTATGGGAGAGAGGGACCGATTTAGAAAAACTAGGTGTGTATAATCTGATTAGTGGCAAAAAAAATCTGTGGGAAAAGGGAATGACTCTTTTACATGCTGATGATAAATGGAGTCAGCATACGGAAGAGACAAAGAGAGCAGCTATAGAGAGCGTTTGTATTCGGAAAAATACACCGTTAGAATTCGGTTTAAATAAACAATTGACACATTTAAAAAAATATAAGAAGTTATACGAAGGTTGAAACACGTGGTAAACTATTGTATGAATGAAAGGGCCATGCTTTTTTATCCAGCTCTTTGCAGGTGATAATTTACGTAAAGGCAAAGAAGTTAGGCGGATATGAAGGAATCTTGATTGATGAAAGTTTTATTTCACTGAAAGGATGAAGAAATATGAATGAAAAAAATATGCAATTTTTACAGATCGCTATGAAACATTTACCGGAGGCAAAAGCAATTTTAGATGATAATGGAATTGCGCTTGATATGGAAAAAGCGCAGCCGGTATTAGAGTTACTAATGAAGGTTATGAGTGAAGCGTATGAGCTTGGAAAAGCAGAAAGATAAAGTGAAGCTTTTATAAGTGGGGAATGTCCCGTGGATTATTAGCCCTCACCAATCGGGCTTTTCCGGGCGGTTATTCCCTATTGTTTTTTTGTTTCTCTGTGGGGGGAGGTCGACAATTTGTCGGCTTTATTTTTTGCTTCGAAATATATTCTAGACAAAAAAACGTTTATGTTTTAAAATTAGTACCAAGTCATAATAATTGATATAAAACGGAGGGCTGCAAAGTGAATGTAGGCATTTTAGGGATCGGGAGATATGTGCCAGAGAAAGTAGTCACAAATCAAGACTTAGAGAAAATCATGGATACATCTGATGAATGGATTCGTACAAGAACGGGAATTGCAGAAAGACGCATTGCCGATGATACAATAGATACTTCATATATGGCTGTAGAAGCTGCCAAGAAAGCAATTGAAAATGCAGGGATTAGTGGAGAAGAAATTGACCTTATTTTAGTTGCAACAGTAACGCCAGATCGTTCTTTTCCGGCCGTTGCTTGTGTAATTCAAGAACAAATTGCTGCGAAACATGCAGCAGCAATGGATTTAGGTGCAGCATGTGCGGGCTTTATGTACGGAATGATTACAGCGCAGCAATTTATTCAAACTGGAACTTATAAAAATGTATTAGTAGTTGGTAGTGATAAATTATCTAAGATTGTAGACTGGAATGATCGTAATACAGCTGTACTATTTGGGGACGGAGCAGGGGCTGTTATAATGGGGCCTGTTTCAGAAGGAAAAGGTATTCTTTCATTCGAACTAGGAGCGGACGGAAGTGGTGGTAAGCACCTTTACCAAGATGAATATGTTATGATGAACGGAAGAGAAGTCTTTAAATTTGCTGTTCGTCAGCTTGGTGATTCTTGTCTTCGTGTTTTAGAAAAAGCAGGTCTTACGAAAGAAGATGTGGATTTCTTAGTTCCTCATCAAGCAAATATTCGTATTATGGAGTCTGCACGAGAAAGATTAAATTTACCACAAGAAAAAATGAGTATGACAATTGAGAAGTTCGGAAATACATCAGCTTCTTCAATTCCAATTGCAATGGTAGAGGAATTGCAAAATGGACGTATTCAAGACGGTGATTTAATTATATTAGTCGGCTTTGGCGGCGGATTAACATGGGGAGCAGTCGCTCTTCGTTGGGGCAAATAAGGACTGAGAGAAAAAAAGGAGTGTATTTTGTATGGAAAAAAAGCGTGTCGTAATTACAGGACTAGGAGCTGTTACGCCGATTGGAACAGATGTTGAAACAGCTTGGGAAAACATTAAAAATGGTGTGTCTGGAATCGGCCGGCTTACAAGATTAGATCCGGAACAATTTCCTGCAAAAGTAGCAGCAGAAATTAACGACTTTGAAGTTGAAAAATATATTGAGAAAAAAGAAGCGCGTCGTATGGATCGCTTCACACAATATGCGGTAGCAGCAGCAAAGATGGCAGTTGAAGATGCGAAGTTGGACATTACAGATGAAATTGCACCACGTATTGGTGTATGGATCGGTTCTGGTATTGGTGGTATGGAAACGTATGAAGAGCAATTTAAAATCTTTACGGAAAAAGGTCCTCGCCGTGTAAGTCCATTTTTGATACCAATGATGATTCCTGATATGGCTGCGGGTCAAGTCTCAATTGCTACAGGTGCAAAAGGAATTAATACTTGTTCTGTGACAGCTTGTGCATCAGGAGCAAATTCTGTTGGTGATGCGTTTAAAGTCATTCAGCGCGGCGATGCAGATGCAATGATTACAGGTGGTGCAGAAGCGCCGTTAACAAGTATGGCATTTGCAGGATTTAGTTCAGCGAAAGCATTAACATTTAATGAGGATCCAGCAACTGCTTGTCGTCCATTCGATAAAAATCGAAGCGGCTTTGTAATGGGAGAAGGTGCAGGCATTCTTATACTAGAAGAATTAGAGCATGCATTAGCACGTGGTGCACACATTTATGCAGAACTTGTTGGATATGGTGCAACAGGTGATGCATTCCATATTACACTTCCTGCTCCTGGTGGTGAAGGCGGCGTTCGTGCGATACGTCAAGCGTTAGCGGATGCAGGTCTTGAGCCAGAGGATATTGATTATATTAATGCGCATGGTACAAGTACAGGTGCAAATGAGAAATATGAAACGATGGCAATTAAAGAGGCATTTGGTGAGCATGCATATAAAGTAGCGATTAGCTCTACAAAATCAATGACAGGCCACTTATTAGGTGCAGCTGGAGCTGTTGAGGCGATATTCTCTATTAAGTCAATTACAGATAGCGTTATTCCTCCAACAATTAATTATGAAACACCAGATCCAGAATGTGATTTAGATTACGTACCAAACAAAGCAAGACATCAAGAAGTACGTGCTGTATTAAGTAATTCATTAGGATTCGGTGGTCATAACGCAGTATTAGTATTTAAAAAATATCAATAATATAGTGTAGTAAGAGGGTGTTATGTAAAACACCCTCTTTTTTTATAAATCAAACCCCTTTCTTTTTAGGGGTGGGAGAGAGAGTCCGATCATGCGTAGAAGTGGTCAGGGCCTTTTTGAGCCCCATGCCATGTAAAAACAAAAGTAGAAAGTAAGAGAAGGTCAGTTTTTGTGTCCATAGCCGTAATTAGGATTCGGTGGTCATAACGCAGTATTAGTATTTAAAAAATATCAATAATATAGTGTAGTGAGAGGGTGTTATGTAAAACACCCTCTTTATTTATAAATCAAACCCCTTTCTTTTTAGGGTGGGAGAGAGCGTCCGATCATGCGTAGAAGCGGTCAGGGCCTTTTTGAGCCCCATGCCATGTAAAAACAAAAGTAGAAAGTAAGAGAAGGTTAGTTTTTGTGTCCGTAGCCGTAATTAGGATTCGGTGGTCATAACGCAGTATTAGTATTTAAAAAATATCAATAATATAGTGTAGTGAGAGGGTGTTATGTAAAACCCCTTCTTTATTTATAAATCAAACCCCTTTCTTTTTAGGGGTGGGAGAGAGGGTCCGTCCATGCATAGAAGCGGTCAGGGCCTTTTTGAGCCCCATGCCATGTAAAAACAAAAGTAGAAAGTAAGAGAAGGTTAGTTTTTGTGTCCGTAGCCGTAATTAGGAAGGATTCGGTAGTTATAACGCAGTATTAGTATTTAAAAAATATCAATAGTATCGTGTAGTGAAAGGGTGTTTTGGATGGAAGAGAGAGTCCGATCATGCGTAGAAGTGGTTGACCTTTTTCATGAGGTTGGGATATAAAGAAAAAGAAAATGTTGGAAAGGAAGTGAAACCCACATGGTGAACGCATTACATACCTTTTGGGAGGACTCTGACGAGTTCGTAAACCCAAATCCAGTTACAGATGAAATGATTCGGATTGCAGAAGAAAAATTAGGTTATAAATTACCTGATTCCTATATTTGCTTAATCAAATCGCAAAACGGTGGTACGCCTGTACATAATTGTTTTCCTACTACCGTACCTACCTCTTGGGCTGAGGATCATATTTACGTAGCAGGGTTCTATGGCATTGGTGGAGAGCATGGGATTGATACGGAGGGAATTTACATGATAGAGGAATTTGAATATCCATCTTCTTGTATATACGTAGGAGAATCGCCTACAGCTGGACACGATGCTGTTTTGTTAGACTATAACGAGTGCGGAAAACAAGGCGAACCAAGAGTAATTCATGTGAATGTAGAAAATTATCAAGATCCAATCATTACATTCTTAGCGGACGATTTCCAAACTTTTTTAGAAGGGTTACTCCCGTACTCTCATTTTGACAAGGATTAAATGTTAGATTGTCGACAAACAGGCCCTTTTGTGAGGTGCCTGTTTGTATGAACAAAAACCAAATTATAATTCTCACATCCGCCATTTCCTCTCAGTTTAACAGTGCTTCAACAGAAGTTCCCTTCCGCAAGCACATGCAGGAAAGATGAAGTTGTGCAATTAGAAACAAATCAAAGCCAATCAAAAGTTTCACTTCATCATTTCGCGTTCGCTCCTTTTCTTGCATATGTATAGAAGAGAGGGGAGAGGTGAAGATGGGGATTATTCAAACGGCAGATTGGCTACATTTGTATTATGGACGTCCAGAAAAACTTTGTGAGAAGTTTACAAAATACATTCCATTGCCAAAAGAGAGACTGTATCGATTTTTAGTTTCTAAAGGTATGTATCGTCCGGTAAGAGAAGGGGAAAAGGAGATTGGACAGTTAGAGGAAAAGCAGATTTGGAAAGAGTTAGCTAAAGAGTATGAAGAGCTAAGAAAATGGTTAAAAGGCCCAGATGTCCCTGTCTTTATTTTATTATCAGATTCATATAATCGAACTGTGCAAGAGGAGTATAACGGAAAAGCTGGTTTAACGATGCGTCATGTTATTTTTTTATTTGTATGCGGCAAAAATTCAGTGAAGGAATTAAAAGCGTTGCTGACGCATGAATATCATCATATATGTCGGTTACATCAAATTGAAAATAGGGAAAAGGACTATACATTATTAGATACAATGATTATGGAGGGATTAGCGGAGCAGGCTGTGACTGAAAGGCATACAGAAGAAGAATGCGCACCTTGGACGTTATACTTTACAAAAGAAGAAGCACGATATTATTGGGAGAAGATTGTAAAAGATAGAGTAGATATGAAGAGAGGAACGAGGGAACATGATTGTTTACTAACTGGGATGCACAAGTACCCAAAGATGCTTGGGTATGCAATTGGATTTCATATTGTAAAAGAGTGTGTAGAACTTGAACGAGAAAATACACTTTCCTTATTATCTATAGATGCAAAGCGCATATTAAATAAGGCTAATACATTTATTCCGCATTAGCGGGCAGTTTATTAGGCAAATTTCGAATACTGAATTAAAAACTTGGCGCTGCCAAGTTTTTTTTATGGTGAAAATGGAAGTAAGGTGCGGTGAAGAAATAATAAGTAGAATATATTTCCTTCAATGGAATAAATTTTACAAAAAATGAACATAATGAAATGTACAAACAGTAGTGAAGTGAGGGGTAGAAAATGTTATATCTGCATGATGTATGGGTAAATTGGTTTGAAGGTGAAGAAAATGGGTATAACGTTTGTCATTTTTACGAATGGCGGAAGGATGATACGATTGAGTTATTAGATCAAGTGCCATTATTAAAAGTAGATTCCACATTATATCATTACATCGAGAACGAATTATTGGAGCTTCCGCAAAAGTTATTGGAAGACGTACATCATAAGGCGTATATTCGTAAAAATCATGAACGTTTGCAACAAGAGTACTGTTTTGTTGTTACAGATGGAAAAGGAATTATTGCAGTAGATTCAATTGGCTACAATGTACCAATTCGAAAAAGTAGACTTATACCGCGTCAAGAACAGATGGTATATGAGATGGTAGAGAATGTTCAGGCAGAAACGTATGAGTTTCAAGTAGAAGAAATTCAAAAAGAGCATCACATTTTATCGCCATCACCTTATATCATGAATGGTTTAACACGTAAAGAAAGACAATTAAAGCAATTGTTATTTATGGCGTTAGATCAACTACATACAACGAAAAATCCAGCTGAAATTCGCTATTGGTATACAGAGTGGGATCCATCAGCTTATGGAACAGTTCAACATATGAATTTTGAAGCCGTTTGGGAGCGTCTTTATGAAGAAGCAAAATATGGCTGGTCAGAAAAGCATGAACAGCTATGTGAACGCCTTGTAAAAGGACAACCATTTTTTGAGAAACTATGGGAAATGGAAAATGAGCAAAAGGTAAATTAAAAAGCAGCAAAAAAACTGCACCCCAATTGTTAGATACAGTCTAACAATTGGAGGTGCAGTTTTTTGTGTAATCCAGCTCCGGCAGCAAGAATAATCGATGGCTTCGCGCCTTCCTGCGAGGCAAAAATCGCCTCTACGTCAGGAGCTCCATCCCCCTCACATTCTGAGCAAGCCGCCTCCGCTTTTTATATAATCCAGCTCCAGCGGCAAGAATGATCGGTGGCTTCGCGCCTTCCTGCGAGGCAAAAATCGCCTCTACGTCAGGAGCTCCATCCCCCTCACATTCTGAGCGAGCCGCTTCCGCTTTTTAATATTATCTACGTTTTCTGCTTAATCCCATTGCATTTTCTACTTTACGTAGTTGTTTTATTGCAACTCGGTTTGCTTTTTCAGCACCTTTGTCTAGAATTTCATCTAATTCTGGAGAGTTGATTAGTTCGTTATATTTTTCTTGGATTGGACGAATTGCTTCTACAACGATTTTCGCTAAATCGCCTTTAAAGTCACCGTATCCTTTTCCTTCATAATAAGTTTCTAGTTCTTCGATTGTTTTGCCTGTGAATGAAGAATAGATCGTTAATAGGTTGGAAATACCAGGCTTATTTTCTTTATCGTATTTTACGATACCATCAGAATCAGTTACTGCACTTTTAATTTTCTTTTCAATTGTTTTAGGATCATCAAGCATGCTAATCATTGATTTTGGATTTGGATCAGATTTACTCATTTTTTTCGTAGGTTCTGTTAATGACATAACACGTGCCCCTACTTTTGGAATACGAATTTCCGGAATTGTGAAAATTTCACGGAAACGTTTATTGAAACGCTCTGCTAAATCACGTGTTAATTCCATATGTTGTTTTTGGTCGTCACCAACCGGAACGATTTCAGTGTTATAAAGTAAGATATCAGCAGCCATTAACGGTGGATACGTAAGTAAACCTGCTGGAACAGACTCTCTGCCTGATGATTTATCTTTGTATTGTGTCATTCGTTCTAATTCTCCGACATATGCGATAGATTGCATAATCCATCCTAGCTGAGCGTGTGCTGGTACTTCTGATTGCACAAATAAAGTTGATTTTTCAGGGTCAATACCACAAGCGACATATAGTGCAGCAAGGCTGCGGATATTTTTACGAAGTTGTACAGAATCCTGAGGCATTGTAATAGCATGTTGATTGACAATGCAGAAATAACAATCATGTTCGTTTTGTAGTTCTGTAAATTGCTTCATAGCTCCCAAATAGTTTCCAAGTGTAATTGTTCCACTTGGTTGAATACCAGAAAAGATAACTGACATAAGTAATTCCTCCTTAAATTTTAGGTATGTATTGTTGAAGGGTGGGGGAAGTAGATCAATACGAGCCGCTTCCTCTTTCTGACGTAATCCAGCTCCAGCGGCAAGAATGATCGGTGGCTTCGCGCCTTCCTGCGAGGCAAAGAACGCCTCTATGTCAGGAGCTCCATCCCCCTCACATTCTGAACGATCCGCTTCCGCTTTCTAACACAAAAAAGCCCAATCATCCCAAATGATATAGGGACGAATGGACCGCGGTACCACCCTAATTATTTCACGGCTGTGAAATCTCTTGTATCCATTATAACGCTGGATATAACGCCAAAGCCTACTCCTCAGTTGTTTCGGTTTGGTGCTCAAAAGCCCATTCCATATTGTACAATTACTTGTTCACACCAACCACAAGCTCTCTGAAATTGCTGCAATATGTACTCTTCTTTCTCATCGCATGCATATGAAATTATTATAACGTAACTCTTGCTATTTAAGAGTTAAAGCTATTTATATAAATTCATTTTTATTTTTCGACATCTAAATCCTTGCTATGCAGAATAAAAAGTAACCTACACTCATTTGCTCTTTCTGTTTTTACTTCGCATGTGGCAGAAAAAGGTCCTGACCGCTTCTATACATGGCTAGATGCTCTCTCCCACCTAAAAAGAGGGGGGATGTCGTTTTTTAATTGATGTATATAATAGCAAAATGTTTTGCAAATTATTATATCATATGAAAGATTGTTTGCAAACTACATCAAAATAGTAAAGCTAATGATTGTCGAGAGGGCTCCAAGTAAGACACCTGTAATACAAATAGGATATGTCCATGTGAATGAATATGTTTTATAGATTCGTTCTTTTTTATCAACAGGATCTTCCTCTTCAATTAGAGATTCAATTTTTTTATTTGTTCCAAACACTTTTTGGAAGGCATATATCGTTACGTTGAAAAATCCACTTTGAAATAAGAATAAAAAACCGCCTAAGAGAATACACAATAATGCGATATAAAACGAAATATTGACAAAATTCAACAAAAAGTGAGATGAAAATAAAAAAGCACCAATACTAGAAGCAAGTATTGCAAATAAAATGAGTATGCAGGTATGAAAAAAAAGTCTATTCAAAATCTTCCCCTCCGTCAAAATGCTACTGGAATTATTATACTATAAAAGTTATAATGAGTACTAGAAGTAATTATTTGAAAATTATACGCAATTGTGTATTTTATTTCAATATGATGGTATCAATGTTAAGTTATGTCTTTACAGAAAAATAAAAAAATTAACATTTCATTAAAAATTTTAACAAAAAAATAAAAAATGATATTCACAATCGTCATATTATATGTATAATGAAAATTGTAGAAACTTGGAGATTATTCTTTCAATTCTATATTTTAATAAGTGGGGTACAGGAATTGCAATTAGGGGAGGGAGGACAATATGAGATTGTTTTCGGTGTTTAGGGTCCGGATTATCTAGATCCAATTTCATATGTGGATATGTCTGTTACGAATGGTACACAAAACAGGATATTCGAATCCGACAAAAAGAACATGCTTACTTTACTTGGCAAAAGATACTGTGAAAGATATTATCCCGATTAATTACGGTGGTAAACTGAATTATAAGCTTGCATCTGTTGAACAAAAATAATTTTTATTCCATCGTTTACAAGGGTATATGCCTCTGATGGGCATATACTCTTAATTTTAAAAAAAATAAAAGTAAGAATATTTTAAACTATCTTGTTGCTTTTGAAAAAATGGGGAGGTGCTTGACTATGGGACGTTATGTATTCAAACGTTTCGTGTACATGATTGTAACATTATTTTTAATTACTACATTAACATTCTTTCTAATGAAATTACTGCCGGGTTCTCCACTTAAAAACCAAGAGAAATTATCACCACAGCAAAGGGAACTCATTTTAGAAAAATATGGTTTAAATGATCCGGTACCAGTTCAGTATGCACGTTATTTAGGAAACTTAGTAAAAGGTGATTTAGGAGTATCATTCCAATATGATAACCGTCCAGTAACAGATATGATTGTCGAGCGTATTGGGCCGTCAGCACAGCTTGGCTTTCAGGCAATTGTTCTAGGTACATTTATAGGGTTAATCTTAGGGATTATCGCCGCACTTCGTAATAATACATGGGTCGATTATGGAGCAACGATTATTTCCGTACTCGGAATGTCGGTACCATCCTTCGTATTTGCGGCACTGTTACAATATTTCGTAGGTGTAAAACTTGGCTGGTTCCCAGTTGCATTCTGGAAGGGACCTGAATTTACGGTTCTGCCTACTATCGCCTTATCAATGGCGGTTATCGCAACAATCGCGCGTTTTGCTCGTGCAGAATTAATTGAAGTTATGCAGGCTGATTATATTTTAACAGCAAAAGCAAAAGGGATTAGTCAAGGCGTTATCATTGTGAAACACGCACTTCGTAACGCACTTATTCCGGTTGTTACAATTTTAGGACCAATGGTTGCAGCGTTAATTACAGGGACACTTGTTATTGAACAAATTTTTGCTGTACCTGGACTTGGGGAGCAATTCGTTAAATCGATAACATTAAATGACTATACAGTTATTATGGGAACAACAATTTTCTATAGTGCAATCTTTATTTTAGTCATCTTTATTGTGGATATTTTATACGGAATTATTGATCCTCGTATTCGTCTAGCGGGAGGGAAAAAATGATGAAAGATGTACAAAAATTATCTCCAGATTTATTTCAGCCAGCCAATCAAAGCAATGTTGATAATGAAGTCATTGCCCGTCCAAGCTTAACTTTTTGGCAAGATGTAAGAAGACGTTTGTTCCAGCATAAAGGGGCAATGTTTGGTCTTGTATTACTGATTATTATTACACTTATGGCAATTTTTGGGCCGATGGTAAGTAAACATTCCTATAAAGAACAAGACTTAGGTCGTGCAAAAATGCCACCAAAAATTCCAGTGATCGAAAATATTCATTGGTTACCGTTTGATGGTAAAGATCAATATGGTGTTGACCAATATGCAAAACGTGATATTAAAGAGTATTTCTGGTTTGGTACAGATGATCTTGGACGTGATTTATGGACAAGAACATGGGAAGGAACACGCGTATCATTATATATCGCCCTGTTAGCGGCAGCGATTGATTTAGTAATTGGGGTTGCATATGGAGGTATTTCAGCGTTCTATGGTGGACGAGTAGATAATATTATGCAGCGTATCATGGAAATTATCAATGGTATTCCGTATTTGATTATCGTTATTTTGATGGTAATTATTATGGGTTCAGGTATTTGGTCAATTACACTTGCGATGGCAATTACAGGTTGGATTGGCATGTCACGGATTGTGCGGGGACAAATTTTAAAACTGAAAAATCAAGAATATGTATTAGCATCTCGTACATTAGGCGCAACAAACACACAATTAATTATGAAGCACTTAATTCCAAACGTAATGGGACCAATTATTGTTATGACAATGTTTACAATTCCTACAGCGGTGTTTGGTGAAGCGTTCTTAAGTTTCATTGGACTTGGTATTCAGCCGCCATTTGCATCGCTTGGTTCTCTTGTAAATGATGGATATAAATCAATTCAAACATATCCACATATGATGTTCATCCCTGCGATTGTTATCAGTATGTTAATTTTAGCATTTAACTTAATGGCAGATGGATTACGCGATGCGTTAGATCCAAAAATGCGTAAGTAAAAGAGGAGGGAGAAGTAAAAATGAAAACATTGTTAGAGGTAAAAGATTTACAAGTCTCCTTTGATACACATGCTGGTCAAGTGCAAGCTGTTCGTGGAGTTACTTTTGATTTGAAAAAAGGAGAAACATTAGCGATTGTAGGAGAATCTGGTTCTGGGAAATCTGTTACATCGAAAGCACTAATGGGATTAATCCCTACTCCTCCAGGACGCATTAAGAATGGAGAAATTATATTTGACGGTCGTGATTTAACAAAGTTAACGGAAAAAGAGATGCAACAAGTTCGTGGGAAAGAAATCGCGATGATTTTCCAAGATCCGATGACATCATTAAATCCAACGATGACAATTGGTAATCAAGTCATGGAAGGTCTTATTAAGCACCAAGGAATGGGTAAAGCAGATGCACGTAAAGTTGCTTTAGAGTTAATCGATCTTGTTGGAATTCCGAATCCAGAAGCGCGTTTAAAGCAATATCCACACCAATTTTCCGGTGGTATGAGACAGCGTGTTGTTATTGCGATGGCACTAGCTTGTAATCCAAAATTATTGATTGCCGATGAGCCAACGACGGCACTTGACGTTACAATTCAGGCACAAATTTTGGAATTAATGAAGGATATTCAGCAGAAAACGGAAGCGGCAATTATTTTCATTACGCATGACTTAGGTGTAGTAGCGAATGTGGCAGATCGAGTTGCTGTTATGTATGCTGGTAAAGTTGTTGAAATTGGAACGGTTGATGAAATTTTCTACAATCCAAAACATCCGTATACATGGGGATTAATCGCATCTATGCCAAGTTTAGATGGTTCAGAGGAAGAGTTATATGCAATTCCTGGAACACCTCCAGATTTATTGAAACCGCCAAAAGGGGATGCTTTTGCACCACGTAACCCGCAGGCGTTAAAAATTGATTTTGAAATGGAACCACCATTGTTTAAAGTAAGTGATACACATTATGCGGCAACATGGTTACTTCATGAGCAAGCACCGGAAGTGAAACCGCCAGAAGTCGTTCAAAAACGAATTCTTCAGATGAAAGCAGGTGAACAACATGACTAATCAACGTGAAAAATTAATTGAAGTAAAAAATGTGAAGCAGCACTTCAACGTGAGTGGTGGTGTTGTAAAAGCGGTCAATGATATTTCATTTGATATTTACCGCGGTGAAACATTTGGGCTTGTAGGAGAATCTGGTTGCGGAAAATCGACAACGGGAAGAACGATTATTCGCTTATACGATGCAACTGCTGGTGAAGTATTGTTCGATGGTGAAAACGTACATGGTAAAAAATCACGAGCACAATTAAAGAAATTTAACCGTAAAATGCAAATGATTTTCCAAGATCCATATGCGTCATTAAACCCACGTATGACAGTTGGGGATATTATTGCAGAAGGTATTGATATTCACGGGTTAGCAAAAAATAAAAAAGAACGTATGGACCGTGTTCATGAATTACTGAATACAGTTGGATTAAATAAAGAACACGCAAACCGTTTCCCGCATGAATTCTCTGGTGGACAACGTCAACGTATTGGGATTGCTCGTGCGCTAGCTGTAGAACCTGAATTTATCATTGCGGATGAGCCAATTTCTGCGCTGGACGTATCGATTCAGGCGCAAGTTGTAAACTTATTGAAAAAGTTGCAAAAAGAAAAAGGATTAACATATTTATTCATTGCCCATGATTTATCAATGGTAAAATACATTAGTGATCGCATTGGTGTTATGTATCGTGGTCAAATTGTTGAATTAACGAGCAGTGATGAATTATATGAGAATCCAATTCATCCATATACAAAATCATTATTATCAGCGATTCCGCTTCCTGATCCAGACTATGAGCGCAATCGTAAACGTATTGTGTATGATCCATCTCAGCATCAATATGGAAATGAAGTGCCAACGATGCGAGAAATTCGTCCTGGACATTTTGTTTTATGCTCAGAAGCAGAATACAAGAAATATAAAGAAATCTATCAATAATAGAAAAAGCGGCCTGAGAGGTCGCTTCTTTTTTATGTAAATACAAATTAGAAAACTGATATAAACCCTTTCTTTTTGGATGGAAGAGAGGATCGGCCCATGTCAGGTGAAAACAAAAGGAGAAAACGAGAGGAGATCCGCTTTTGTTTTCACGGCTGTGATTTGTATGCTAGAAAATCAAAATAAATTTATAAAGGTAGTGTATATGATTTATATTAAGCTTGAACCGGTGCGGACTCTTCAGAAGTCTCAGGTTTAACAAGAGCGTAATTTTCCCATGCTCTGCTTTTCCAGCGGAAGAACATAATAATTGCACGCGTCCACTCATCGATGGCAATAGCTAGCCAAATACCAGGCAATCCCATGTGTAAATAAAACACAAAAAAGTAGCCGAGCGGTAAACTCATAAGTACCATCGAGAATGCTCCAATTAAGACAGGGTATTTTGCATCACCTGCTGCACGGAGTGAATTGATGATGACAATATTCATCGTTCGTCCCGTTTCTAACATAATGCTTAATAAAAGAACGGTTGCTCCTAGAGCGATGATATGAGGATTATCTGTAAATAATTCCATTAACTGAATGCGAAATGTTATGACAAGAATGACCATACATAACGTAACACCGATAGCCCACTTTACACTTTTCCACACGCGTATATAGGCCTCATCTTTTTCATTTCCGCCAACTAAACGACCAACGATAATGGCTGTTCCCATTCCAATAGCGATCGCAAATAAATACGTAAACATCGAAATATTTGTGGCATATTGTCTTGCTGCTAATGACTCTGCACCTAAGTATGTTGCGTAGTATAGGAAGACAATTTGACATGCCTGGTACATAACTTGCTCAAATGCAGAGGGAATACCGATTTTTAAAATTTTCCCTATATATTCTTTTGATAAGGTAAAGTAGTATGCTAATTTTACGCGGTATTCCATGACGCGATAGAGTAGCCAGAAGAAAACAATGAGTGCGATAAATCGACTGAATGCAGAGGAAATAGCAGCCCCTTGCACACCGAGTTCAGGCATGCCGAACTTTCCGAAAATAAGCATATAGTTTCCTGCGATATGAAGAAGATTCATTCCTAATGAAATGAACATCGCTTGTTTTGTAAATCCATGAACACGAATAATAGCAGCTAGTGAATTGATAATAGCTTGAAGAAAGATTGCTCCCCCGACAATCGATAAATAATTTTGTGCGTAAGTTAAGACATCGCCTTGTAAATTCATTTCCGCCATCATATTTTTTGAAAATAAAAGAAAAATGGTACTTATAATAAGGCCGACTCCTAAATTTAAGGTAACTGCTAATACTGATATTTTTGACGCTTCCATGTATCGTTTGGAACCGAGATACTGAGATACAACAATTGCGGCACCATTTCCGATTACTTCTAGCACTAATATTGCAATGTGGAGATATTGATTCGCTGCGCCAACACCTGATACCGCATCATCTGATAATGCGCTCAGCATAAAAGTGTCAGCGATCCCCATTAACATAAAAAGAAAAACTTCTAAAAAAATAGGCCATGTTAAGAAGAATAAATTTAACTTTTCTTCTTTCCTGTTTTGTGAATGAATGGCTGTCATCCCATCCCCCTCTTTACCAACATCATTTTTAAGCAAAGTGTATCTTATCATACTTTATGAACACTTGCATTCATTTTGTAGCGCAGATCATAAAGTATTTGTAAAGAAAACATAATGGAATTTTTTCTATATAAGTACAAATTGAAAAATCGACATAAAACCTTTCTTGTTAGGTGGGAGAGAGAATCCGGCCATGCATGGAAGAGGACAGGTCTTTTTCCTGCCCAATGATAAGTGAAAACAAAGGGAGAAAATAAGTAGCAGTCACCTTGTGTTCTTCATAGCCGCGACTTATATGCTGGGAAATCAAAATGGATATATATATAGTGTGTGACATGTAAATTTGACAGGAAGCCTATAGATTACATTTGAAGAGAGAAAGAAAAAGTATAATTATCCAAAAGATATTATAGAATATAACAGTTGTTATATTCTGATAATTTATATTTTTGTAAAAATGGTCAATTTATGCATTTTACACAAGTGAAAAGGCGATATAAAGCGTTTGAAAAAAATGAGATGTTAACAGAAAATTTTAATAAGATAGAAAAAGAAATATACAAAAAACACATTTATGTGTATAATATGAATTATTAGAAGATATATACATTTCTTTTTGTTTGGAAATGAAAGGGCTAACATTTTTTAGGGGGATGGAAGGATGAAGAAAAAGGTACCAGTTTTTGTAGCATCAACATTAGCAATGAGCATGTTATTAGGGGCATGTAGCTATCAAAAAGACGAATCGCAAGCGAAAGCAAAAGGGGAAAGCGGTAAAAGTAATGCGAAACAAGTATTAAATTTAGTTGAAACACAAGAAATTCCAACGATGGATCCAGCATTATCAGCTGAGTCGGTTTCTTCAAGAGTCATGAATAATACGATGGAAGGATTATATCGTCTTGGAAAAGATGATAAATTAGTTCCGGGAGTAGCGAAGGAATATAAGAAATCAGAAGATGGTAAGAAGTATACTTTTAAGTTACGTGAAGATGCAAAATGGTCAAATGGTGACCCTGTGACAGCGAAGGATTTTGAGTATGCATGGAAAAGAGCGATCAATCCTGATACAGCTGCAAAATCAGCATACATGATGTACGATATCAAAAATGCAGAGAAAATTAATAAGAAAGAGATGGCACCAGATCAATTGGGTGTAAAAGCGATTGACGACTATACGTTAGAAGTAGAATTAGATAATTCTATCCCGTATTTTGTAGATTTAATGGTGTATCCATTATTTTACCCTGTAAATGAAAAATATGTAAAAGAGCAAGGGAACAAGTTTGGATTAGAATCAAATACAACACTTTACAATGGACCATTCGTACTTAGTGAGTGGAAACACGAGAGAAACTTCCAGATTAAAAAGAATCCATCATATTGGGATAATAAAGTAGTGAAGCTGGAAGAAGTGAACTTCAATATTGTAAAAGATACAGCTACTCCAATTAATTTATATGAAACAAAAGCGGTCGATCGTGCAACTTTATTAGCAGAATTTATCGATAAATATAAAGAGAAACCAGATTTTATAACATTAGAAGAAACAACAGTATTTTTCCTTCGTTTAAATGAAAAGGATCCAGCGTTAGCAAATAAAAATATTCGTAAGGCAATTTCACTTGGTTTTGAACGCAAACCACTTGTCGATACACTTTTAAATAATGGATCTACTCCAGCAACTGGATTGATTCCAGGTAAATTTATGATCGGTCCTGATAAAAAAGATTTCCGAGTTGAAAACGGAGATCTTGTGAAACCGAACATAAAAGAAGCGAAAAAATATTGGGAAGCTGGAAAAAAAGAACTTGGTAAAAATGAAATTGAGTTAGAATTATTAAATGAAGACGTAGAATTATCTAAAAAGACAGGTGAGTATTTAAAAGGCGAGCTAGAAAAGAACTTACCAGGTTTAACAGTGAAAATTAAACAACAGCCATTTGCGCAAAAATTAAAATTAGAAGATGCAGGTGACTATGTGATGTCATTCTCAGGATGGGGCGCAGATTTCCCAGATCCAATTACATACCTTGATATGTTTGTAACAGGTGGCGCACAAAATAAAATGGGATATTCCAATCCGAAATATGATGAAATTATTATGAAAGCGAAGAAAGATGGTAGCGATGTAAATGCACGTTGGAAAAGCTTACTCGAAGCGGAGAAAATGTTGCTTGACGATGCGGCAATTGCTCCAGTATATCAACGTGGTAGAGCATACTTACAAAGAGAATCAATTAAAGATTTATACTTCCATAAATACGGTGGCGATTTAAGCTTTAAATGGACATCTGTAGGGGAATAATGCAAAAAGAAGCAGGTGATTGCCTGCTTCTTTTTAATACGTACGCTTTTTATAAATTCCTTTACCTCCAACTTGTTTCCAACCAGATTGTATGTCGGAGCTTCTATTAACAAACTTCATTTTTTCTTTCCCGCCAAAGAGTTTTTCACCGATGCTATTTGTAATGACGCCAATGAATGCTGTAATCCCGATGACAAGGATCGCCACAATTGCAAAATCAATAAAAAAAGCAATCATATGTAAATTCCCCCTTTGCCTGTCTGTATTTTTATTGTATGAGAAAAAAGTAAAAAAAGAAAGAAATATCAGAAAAATATTCATTTTGACTAGAAATATGCTAGACAGTAATCATGAGATTTGATAGAATGAACAAGAACAAATGTTCTTCTTTTGTATATCTCCAAGTCTTACATTTTACCATCATTTTACCGAAAAAAGGTAAGGAAATGTTAGCTTTCAAACAGGTAAGTTTTCTTGTAAATAGGAAGGAAATCAATTTCTAAAAAGGTTAAAAAACGCTTTGACAGCACATATCAAGGACTAGAGAATTCGTTTCTTTGCATGTGTAAATCGAATGTAAGTATGCTAAGAATCGGCTTGAATTTGAAGAGGGATTTTCTAATTAGGAAGGAAATTTACTGTATATTTCTTGGTAAATCTATTGTATAATGGCTATAGAAGTTACTTATTTAAAGTAATTGTTGTTTATTAAAAATTGCTTATTCAGTTGTTGCTTACATGTAAAGCTATTTTTTATTTTCTTGTAAGACAAGTTATAGTGGAGAATTGCTGGAACATAGAAATTTAAACTGTAATTAGTACAGAATTTGTACTCTTTAAGGAGAGTGAGTCTTGTATGGTAACACTATATAGTTCTCCAAGTTGTACGTCTTGTAGAAAGGCGAAATTATGGCTAGAGGAAAATCATATTCCCTATACAGAACGTAATATTTTCTCAGATCCATTAACGATCGAGGAAATTAAAGAAATTTTACGCATGACAGAAAGCGGAACGGATGAGATTATTTCTACTCGTTCGAAAGTTTTCCAAGAATTAAATGTTAACTTAGAATCTTTACCACTTCAAGATTTATATAAGATGATTCGTGACTATCCAGGCATTTTACGTCGTCCTATTATGATTGATGAAAAACGCCTTCAAGTTGGTTATAATGAAGACGAAATTCGTCGCTTCTTACCACGTACAGTAAGAACATTTCAACTACGTGAAGCACAGCGTCTTGTAAATTAATAATAAAGTTATGTATGCGAAAACCTTCTACTATCATAATAAGTAGAAGGTTTTCGCATAATTTCAGTTATATATATCCATTTTGATTTTCCAACATATAAGTCACGGCTATGAAGAACAAAAAGTGACCTGCGCTCGTTCTCTCTCTTTGTTTTAACTTGGCGTGGGGCATGAAGAGGGTCTGACCGCTTCAATGCATGGCTGGATGCTCTTTCCTACTTAAAAAGAAAGGGTTTATGTTGGTTCTTCAATTTGTATTTATATACTACATGTATCAATGGTTCATATTACGCAGTTTTACATGTTGAACAATAAAGCCGATACATAATACTGTAAAAATGAAGAGGAAGGGAATACTTGCTGTAAAGGTAGGGTTATGATTGAAAAAAGGTGCAAGTCTCGTTTCATGCGTAATCATTTTTCCTGCTGTGTAAGCTAAAATTGCACCTCCGCAATAAATGAGAAAAGGGAATCGTTCCATAAATAATAGAACGAGTTTGCTGCCCCAAATAATAATGGGGATGGAAATTAATAAGCCAGTAATTACGAGTGGAATATTTCCATGAGCTGCTCCAGCAATTGCAAGGACATTATCAAAACCCATAACGAGATCGGCAAATACGATTGTACGCACTGCTTGAAATAATGTTGTTTTTGCTTGAATAGAAGAAAGGTCATTGTTATTATCGGTCAGTAAATTTACAGCAATCAGTGTAAGCAAGATGCCTCCGATAAGTTGCAAAAATGGTATATCGAGCAAATAGACGGCAAGTATTGTGAGCAGAATTCGCAGTACAATTGCTAAACTAGTACCAATAAGGATGGCCTGATTTCGTTTAGATTCGGGTAGATTACGACTGGCAAGTGCGATGACAATTGCATTATCACCACCTAATACAACATCGATACCGACAATCATTAGTATAGATGTCAAAAAATCTAACTCCATTATTTTGCCTCCATTTATTCTGTTTTAATAAACGATTATGTATGGGAAGAAAAAGTTTGATCAGCTTTATCCCGCTATTTTTGAATAGTAAGCGCTACTACTGGAAACTTTACTGTATTACATTGTACGGTGTGATAGGTAAATGTATGTCCAATTTTTTGTTAATGGAGGGTGGATGTAATAGGTTTAGTTTAATATAAATATGGGCGAGTGACTGTTTTTATAAAATAAAACGATTTTATTTCCATTCTGGAGAATCTTATCATAAAATGAAAGTACAAGAATCTATTGATTTGTCATATGAGTGGGGAATCCCTTCATAACAATTCTAAGCAGGAAGGGAGAGTTGTATTTTGGATATTGAAAGAATTAATGATCATACGATGAAGTTTTTTATTACGTACGTTGATATAGAGGATAGAGGGTTTAATCGTGAAGAGATCTGGTATAATCGCGAACGAAGTGAACAATTATTTTGGGAAATGATGGATGAAGCGCGCGATCATGATGATTTCTTTATTGATGGACCATTGTGGATTCAAGTGCAGGCACTTGATAAAGGACTTGAAGTACTTGTAACGAAAGCACAGCTTTCAAAAGATGGACAAAAATTAGAATTACCAATAGGTCTAGATAAAATTATCGATATTCCTCTAGACGAGCATATTGAATCTTTGTTTCAACAAGAATTAGAGGAAGAAGTGGGGACAAACTTTAACGAAGATGGAACATTTGGCTTTTTAATTAAATTCGATGATTTTGAAGATGTTATTTCATTAAGCCATCGTCTTATCTTTGAAGATATAAAAGATGAATTATATTCGTTTGAAGACCGCTATTATGTATATGTTGAATTTGATGAAGTGCTACATGATGAAGAAGAAATTGACCGTGTTTTAAGTATTATTTTAGAATATGGGGAAGAATCTACTTTAACGGTTCACCGTGTAAGTGAGTACGGTAAACAGATTGTTAAAGAACATGCACTTGAGACGATTCGCAGTCATTTTCCTTCTAAAACGTAGGCCGATTTCTATAGTATGAAATCGGCTTTTTATATGATGGGCATATTAAGGGATAGAAAAGCTTTGTAGGTAAGGGGGGCAGAGATGAAAAATACGTTAAAGCTACTTTTCTTCTTTTTAGGATTATTTGCAGTGTTTGTTTCGCTACGCATGGTTATTGATGTAGCATTTTATTCGGATGTAATAGGCATAAGAAACATTTCATTTTTAGGTATTTTAAGTATTCTGTTTACTGTTTCTGCATTTTTAATTGGTTGTGTTATTTTCTTGGAAAATCGAAATCCATCTAAAACATTGACATGGTTAATTGTGTTAGGGATTTTTCCTGTATTTGGATTTTTTGCTTATTTATTATTTGGACAAAACTTTCGCAGGAAACGAATGTTTCAAAAGAAGGCGCTTTTGGATGAACAAGCTTTCTTGCAGTACAAGGGGCATGAGGATTATCAGGAACGCATCTTGCAAAACCATAAACACCAGGAGTTATTATTTCGTTTAGCTGATCGACTTGGAGCATTAAATATTTCGTTTCAAACTGAAACAAAAGTGTTAACAAATGGGGATGAAACGTTTCGAATGATTTTGAATGGGTTGAAAAAGGCAAAGCATCATATTCATATGGAATATTATATTGTACGTGATGATAAGCTTGGAACAAAAATTAAAGATATTTTAATTCAAAAGGCTAAGGAAGGCGTTATTGTCCGTTTTTTATATGATGCTGTTGGGAGTTTTAAGCTTTCAAACGCTTATATCGATGAATTAAATGATGCTGGTGTAGAGATGATTCCGTTTTTTCCAGTACGTTTTCCAATCTTAAATGATAAAATTAATTATCGGAATCACCGAAAAATCGTTGTTATTGATGGAAATGAAGGATTTGTAGGTGGGCTAAATATTGGTGATGAATATTTAGGAAAAAATAAATATTTTGGATTTTGGCGAGATACGCATTTATATTTACGAGGTGAAGCAGTACAAAGTTTACAATTAATTTTCGTACAAGATTGGTTTTATATGACGGGTGAGGCTGTGTTAGCACCTGAATATTTACGAGTAAAGCCAGTAGAAGGGGATCAGTGGGGCGGTGTGCAACTTGTTGCAGGTGGACCAGATAATAAATGGGAAACAATTAAACATCTTTACTTTACAATGATTGCTTCTGCGAGAAAATCAATTTGGATTGCTACGCCTTATTTCATTCCAGATGATGATATTTTATCTGCATTAAAAGTGGCAGCTCTTGCGGGCATTGATGTTCGTTTATTAATGCCTAGTAAACCTGATAAACGAACTGTCTTTTATGCATCGAGATCCTATTTTCCAGAGTTATTAGATGCAGGTGCAAAGATATATGAATATGAAAAAGGCTTTCTGCATAGTAAAATCGTAATTGTCGATTCTGATTTAGCATCGATTGGGACAGCGAATATGGATATGAGAAGTTTTCATTTGAATTTCGAAGTGAATGCCTTTTTATATGATACAAATAGTATTCGGAAACTTGTTAAAGATTTCGAAGATGATTTACAAGTATCAAGTGAAATTCATGTGGATCGCTTTCATAAAAGGCGCCTTCATAGACGGATTGTTGAATCAACATACCGCTTATTGTCACCTTTATTATAGAAAAAAGGATGCTTTCACAAAAGCATCCTTTTTTTGCGTGGAAAGGAATTTGCAATAAATTGTAGAATACAAAAAATATAGAAAGGGTGTGATAGTATGTTTGTTGCAAGAAGAGAGAATGGTGAGAAGGTTCACCTTCTTTACAATCGAGATAAGGAGACATTACTTACGATGAGGAAGAAGGAACGTTTTTTTTGTTTAGTTTGCGGGAAAGAAGTACAGCTTAAGTTAGGAAATCAGAAGACTTGGCATTTTGCTCATAAAAAAGTGGATCAGTGCCACGTTTCATCTGAACCGGAATCTACCTACCATATGCGCGGGAAAGAGCAGTTATATAGATGGCTCAAATCGCAAGGGTTTCATGTGGAAATTGAGCACTATCTTCCAGAGATTCGTCAAAGACCGGATATTTTTATGGAGATAAAGGGAAGAAGAATAGCGATTGAATATCAATGCGCGTCAATCTCCACTGAACAATTAGTAAAGAGAACCTATTCATACCGGAAAGCAGGAATACAAATCATCTGGATATTAGGTGGAAATCAATTGAAAAGGTACTCTGCTTATTGGGTCTCATTATCCTCCCTTCACTCTTTTTGCATACAATCTTATCCTCAGCCGCTACTCCTATTTTTTTGTCCAAATGAAAAGTTGTTTATGAAATGTGTATTTCTCACTCCGTTTTCTACCCATGTTCATTTCTCACATACCATTCATTTTCTGATACGTACGAGTACTTTCGAAGAGATCTTTTGTCAGGTTCCTTTTCGGAAAGAGCGTTTGGAACGAGAATGGCAAAATAAAAAGAACCACTTTCGAATGAATGTCCTACCAATCTGGAATTATAGTCATAAATCATTGCTCCACCTCTTATATCAGTTCAAACTTTCTCCCTCAAATTTTCCTTCTGAAATCGGTGTTCCACTTCCATCTGCATTTGCATTTCAAACACACCCTTTTGTATGGCAGGCTTTTCTTTGTTTAGACTTCATTGGCAAATTTAAACTTGGAGAATATTTTTCATTGCATGCTGTTTTTTACTATGTCAATAAAAGGTGTAGTATGCAGCGGCGAATATTACCGTATTTTTCACAACATGTATGGAAGTTTGCAATCGTAGAGTATATAACATTTTTATGTAAAGTAGGGATGATTGAAAAAGTCGATATGTATAAGTATCGAAAAGTGAGGCAATTTACTATGTCAAAAACAGAGGAGGAAATAAAAGAATATGACGCAATTTCCTTAGCGCATGCACTATCTCTATTTGAAACAAAGTATAACATGAGAAAAGAAAAAGGGGATATAATAAAAGAGCGCCTAGAAGGATTTACATAAGAAGAATCGAATTGTACTTAAGTAGAGAAGATTAAAGGGAGGGTCTATTGATGCCTGGACAAAATACAGTAAAAGCATTGCCAAATCGTAGTGAAATTGAAGAAATGAACACATGGCGTTTGGAAGATATTTTTCAAACGGATGAAGAGTGGGAAAAAGAATTTCAAGCAGTGAAGGAGCTATTGCCAAAACTAGCTGAATTTAGAGGGAAACTTGGTGATTCTGCGAATACGCTGTTAGCAGTATTACAGCATGAAGATGAAATTTCAATGCGATTAGGAAAGTTATATACATATGCGCATATGCGTTATGATCAAGATACAACAAATTCTACTTATCAAGCACTGAATGATCGTGCAACAAACTTATATTCACAAGTTTCAAGTAGCATGGCATATATCGTGCCTGAAATCTTAACAATTTCAGAAGAAAAGTTACAATCATTTTTACAAGAGGACAAAGAACTGAGTGTATATGAACATGCATTAGAAGAGATTACACGTCAGCGTCCGCATGTTTTGTCAGAAGCAGAAGAGGCATTATTAGCAGAAGCATCTGAAGTGATGAGTGCATCAAGTAATACATTTGGTATGCTTAATAATGCAGATTTAAAATTCCCATCTATTAAAGATGAAAATGGGGAAGAAGTAGAAGTAACACATGGCCGTTATATTCAATTTTTAGAAAGCGATGATCGCCGTGTTCGTCATGATGCGTTTCATGCTGTCTTCGAGACATATGGAAAATACAAAAATACATTTGCAAGCACATTAAGTGGTGCAGTAAAACGTAATAACTTCAATGCACGCGTTCGTAAATATGATTCTGCACGCCAAGCTGCATTAAGTAATAATAACATCCCTGAAGCGGTATATGATCAACTTGTCGAGACAGTAAATGAGAACTTACATTTATTGCATCGTTACATTGACATTCGTAAACGTGCATTAGGGCTTGATGAATTGCATATGTATGACTTATATACACCACTTGTACCAGAAGTGAAAATGAATGTGAAATATGAAGAGGCACAAGACATTTTATTGAAATCTTTAAACGTCCTTGGTGACGAGTATGTTGAGATTTTAAAGGAAGCGTATGAAAACCGTTGGGTAGATGTATATGAAAATAAAGGGAAACGTAGCGGGGCATACTCATCTGGTGCATATGGAACAAATCCGTATATTTTAATGAACTGGCATGATAATGTAAATAATCTATTTACACTTGCACATGAGTTTGGTCATTCCGTGCATAGCTACTATACAAGAAAGACACAACCACATGTATATGGTGACTATTCAATATTCGTTGCCGAAGTTGCATCTACTTGTAACGAAGCAATTTTAAATGATTATTTATTAAAAACGACAGAAGATAAGAAAGAACGTTTATATTTATTAAATCATTACTTAGAAGGATTCCGTGGAACTGTATTCCGTCAAACAATGTTTGCAGAATTCGAACATATCATTCATAAAAAGGTACAAGAAGGTCATGCAGTAACGCCAGATATGTTAACGGAAATTTACTATGATTTAAATAAAAAATATTTTGGAGATGCTTTAGTCATCGATAAAGAAATTGGTTTAGAGTGGTCTCGCATTCCGCATTTCTACTATAATTACTATGTATATCAGTATGCAACAGGATTTAGTGCAGCAACAGCTTTATCCAAACAAATTTTAGAAGAAGGAAAACCAGCGGTAGAGCGTTATATTAATGAATTCTTAAAAGCTGGAAGCTCTGACTATCCAATTGAAGTATTGAAAAAAGCAGGAGTAGATATGGCATCACCAGAGCCTGTTAAAGAAGCGTTACAAGTATTTGAAGAGAAGTTAAATGAATTAGAAGCATTATTATTTGAAGATAAGTGAGGCACTTGCTTCATTACAATTAAGTGAAAGACCGCAAGGAAATTTCTGAACAGAAATTTCCTTGTGGTCTTTTTTGTAAAGTAAAAAAACTTGTTTTTGGATATGTTGAGAATGTTACGAAATACACTTAAGAAATAATTAGAAGAGTGATCCGAAAAAAATTATTCACTGCAAGTATATGTCCAAGCGATGTATTTTAAATTAGCATACTATACTAATAATTCACACGTGATAAGGGAGTAGTAGATTCAGATTGGAATTTGTATCACATCAATTACATGGTTAGGTTTTGCAGGGGGACACGGAAATGGTTGCAACGATTATCGACACATTTTATTTAAACCGCGATTTGGCACGTGTAATGGGGGTTGCAGGATTAGAACTAGTAAAGCACATTGAATTGGAAGAACTGTATTGAAAAGCTAGAAGAATATTTTTAATCTTGTAACAAAGGCAGGGATAGACATGGACAAAATGGTTTTGGAAGTACTCTCAAAATACGGGATACGTCCTCAAAAATGTACCTTAATTAGAAATAAGGGAGATAGGAGTGTATGGAAAGTAGAGGGGAAAAAAGGTAAATTCGTATTAAAATTAGTTAGTGCTGAAAAAGCCCAAAAAATTTCGAATGTAACCCTGTTTCTTTCCGGTAAAGGAATTCCTGTAATTCCTGTTGTTCCAACATTAAAGGGTGATTTTATTGTCCGAAGTAAAAAAAACTTTTTCGTTCTCTTTCCATGGTTTGATGGAGACGCCATCAGTTACAGAACTCCGGGAACAATTGAGAAAATGTCTGTCTTATTAGCTCAATTTCATGAAGCTTCTAGGGGATTCCAAGCAGCAGGAAAACCAATCAAGAAAACAGAATTGAATTTGTTGAAGGAGTATTCAAGAAAAGTTGAACAGTTGGATAAAATATATAAGAAAGTGCGTTCGAGAAAAGATCCGATAGTAAATGTTTTCTTAGATCATTATTCTTGGTTGCGTAAAAGGTGTGATTGGGTGATAAATACACTTCCGAACACATCCTATTATAAACTTTTAAAATTAGTAGATTTGGATCCGATATTGATTCATGGTGATTATGCAAAATATAATATTCTTAGTGATAATGAGGGGAATTGGAAAATTATAGATCTTGATGATGTAGAAATTTCTTTTCCATTGAAGGAGTTATCGAAAATGATGAGCCGAATAGATTGTAAACTTGGTAATTGGAGCTCGGCTAGATATCAATCGATACTACAATGCTACAGAAGCATTCGTCCTTTCACCGAAGAAGAGGAGGAATTACTCCTATTAGATTTGTGTTTTCCTGATCGAATACTAAATTTGATGAATAAATATGATAGAAAAGCCAAGGATAAAGCTTTTTTAGAAGAATTTAAGAGCTGCTTAGCTATAGACAAAGAAAAAATAAAGGAATTATCCATAAAAAATTTAGAATGGGGTTCTTCGTGAAAAAGTGTGAATGGGGCCTGGATATAAAGTGAAACTTTAATCAGTGGGGGCTCTTCATCCCCCACTGATTATTAGTTGAACGAATCGGGCTTTTACGGGCAGTTGATCCCCCACCGAACTTCTTTGCTTTTACTGAATTTTGAGGTGGGGGCCTTACTGCCCGCAAATAGCGGGATAAATAAAAAGAACCATTCTTTTTAAGTATTCCTCTCAAAAAGGATGGTAAAAAGCTAAAATATACGGTTATGAGATATTTTTCTTTTTCAGAAACCTTTAAAGCGTTTATAGTGGTTCAGGTAGGATATAATCAATATAATTGCTCCAAATAGAAGGGGAAGAGATATAAGTAAAGGAAAGGTTTTGAGTAAAGAGAGAATGTATAAACAAAACGAACCAATTAGAAGACAAATAAACAGTAGAATATGAAATTTTCTCATATATAAACCTCCTCTATATATCATATTCAAAAATGAAAACGTTTAGAATGTGACAGAAGTGTGAAATTCGACAAAAGGTATTGTCAATTCACGTCGAATCTTGTAATATAATAGATGTGAACGAATTCACATACAAACATATACCCCTTTGTTTGAACGTGAAAATTTCTCCCATCCCCTTTAATATTTTTATAAGCCGTAAAGAAAAAGACCTGGTGTTTTACACCAGGTCTTTTTCTTTTGCAATCCATTTCCAATACCGTTCACATTTCATCTCAATCATTCGTACTTTTCTTTTGAGTGACAATTTTTTTAGCTCTCGTTCTATTTCTTGTTGCGGACAGCCATATATGAATGCAAGTTCTTTAGATGACATAAACTGAACCATTTCTAGTAGGACCTCTAGCCGAGGTAATGGAGCAGGCTCAATATCGCACTTCACAAGTTCCTTTAATAACTGTACATATACATCATATGAATAAATTCCCGCAATTTTAATGCCTTCTTCATCTGAATTCGCATGAAAGAACAGGAGGGAAGGGATCTCGGTAATATGCATTTCATTTGTGAATTTCAAATCACATTGGAATGCTTTTTTTGCACTAATTGAATGCAGATCTTTTTTAAATTCTTCTATATCAATACCACTTTGCTCAGCACATGACAGTAATAATTCCGCATCTGGCTTGAATACATTTTCAAGAAAAATGTATTCTTGGAGTTTTCGCAAAAACTTCGAACCTGCTTTTCGACCTTGCAACTCTGCCGCTTTAATTGCAATAGAAACTAAATACGGTGTAGATGAGGCATCTTGCATATTGACCTTTCCATCACATGAAAATCCGTGCAAACTTGTTGTTTTTTCCCACACAAATCGAATATTAGCAGGTTTATTCCATTTGTGTGAGGGGGCAATGGCCCCATCCACTTTACCAGTTAATATATGCCGGATTGAAAAGTGCTTTCCGTATTCGAGCCATAATTTAATGATGATTGGTTCGATGTCCCAACAGTCTTTGCAAAGTGGATCGACAAACAAATAAGCTTCTACAGATTTATGTTCGCATTTGGAAAGAGAAGGCATGTGCATATGCGTTGCTTCCTGTTTATCCATTATGCTTCACCTGTTTCATTTGGAGTGTTGACCATATGCTGTGCAGTTAACGCTAAACGTTCAAAAACAAATTCTCGAATTTGTCCGTGTACTCCTGTATCTTCCATAGCTTGTTCCATACATGCTAACCAGGCTTTTGCTCGCTTTGGTGTAATCTCAAAAGGGAGATGGCGTGCTCTTAGCATAGGGTGACCGTGTTCTTCTGTGTATAAACTTGGTCCTCCTAAATACTGTGTTAAAAATTGCTTCTGTTTCCTGGCTGTTTCTGTTAAATCGTCTGGGAAGATGGGAGATAAGTCAGGGTGTTTGCTGACATAGGAATAAAATGTATCGACTAATGTTGCAATGCATTGTTCACCGCCAATTGCTTCAAATGGTGTCATCGGTTGCTTGCTCATCCTTTATAAACTCCTTTTCCATCAAGTGTATATCTATTGTAGCAATGGATTGTTATGAAGAGCAACTAAACAGCTTTCATCCAATCTTTTGCTTATTATATGTTTCTTAAGCAGATCTATTTTCTTCTCAAATGCTGAAGTAGAATCTGTCAGTTGGCGAAGACGAACCAGCAGTGAAAAAAGCGTTCACTGCCGGAAGTTTCACTTTAGCGTGCATTGTTTTGTTTTGCAAGAAAAAAGCGTTGCACTTTATTCTTTGTATGCCGAACAGGGATATGATATTGACTCAATAAGTGAAGAAAAGCAGCTTTACCTGTCGGCTCGTCTAGTACTTCGTATTCAAGTTCATAATCATCGTGATTGTAATAGAAACTATGATCAAATACAAGTGTTCCGCCTTTAAAAGGAATTTCTGCTCTTTCTGTTGTTAAGCTTCCCATATAAGCTAAAGTAGAAACCGGAATTTGTAATTCATGTAGCTCTTTTGCTACAGGGCCTGTAATAATTTGAGCGGTTTCCATCATAAGGTGCGCTTCTTGCTCTGTTAGCGTTTGATGCGTCTCAAGTAATCCAGTTTCAGCTGGTTGTTTTAAAGTTAATGTATAAGCGCCGTTTTTATGACGAATACGAAGAGCAGAGCCAGCCTTTTTTAAAGAAAAGTGCGGAGTTTCAAAATAATGATTTACTTGTTTTGTAAATGATTGAATGGAAAACGCTTTGCATAATGTTTGAAATTCCTCTTGTGTGACCATATTTTTGAATTCAATTTCAATTTCTTGTGTCATTGTATGAGCTCCTTTTTAAAAGTAATTCTGTAGACATTATCGCTTTTTCACAAATTTGGTTCAATGTTTTATTTGTTTGCGCCCATGTTATGATACAATAATAGTGCCAAGTAAGACAGGAAGTTGATATGGAGGAGTTTGAGTATGCAAAATAAAATTCAAGTTAAGAGCGTAGAAGAAAGAGAAAATGCTCTTATTTTTTGTGCGGAAAATACGGAATTACAGGTGGAGGAGTTAACAGCACGTAATCACGTACTTGTAGACTCAGATCATTTATCATTTTTATATATCTTAGAAAACGAATCATCTTTCATTTATATAAGTATTCCGCATACATACTGGGAAGCAATGCATGATGCAATGAAAAAAGAAAAAGTCATGTTTGTTCGCGTAAATAATATTGAGATCGAGTTAGAACAATTAAAAGAAGAAGTAGAATATTTAATTGAAAATATTGAAGGTAATGCAAATTACGGGGAAGAACTTGTGACAGCAGTAGAAAAAGTATTTCTGTAAGCAAATGGATTGATTTTGGTGGTGGTTGAAATGAATCGTAATTGGGAAGAATTTTTAGCGCCGTACCACCAAGCGGTGGCAGAGCTAAAAGTGAAACTAAAAGGAATGCGTTCTCAGTTTACAATGTTAACAGAACACTCTCCGATTGAATTTGTAACAGGCAGGGTGAAGTCGGTTGCAAGTATTATTGACAAAGCAGAAAAACGAAATGTACCACTTGATCGGCTCGGAGAAGAAATGCAGGATATTGCTGGTCTTCGGATGATGTGCCAATTTGTCGATGAGATTAAACCAGTTGTCGAGTATCTTCGAAAACGGAATGACTTTGAAATTGTGGAAGAACGAGATTATGTGACCCAAAAGAAAGAAAGTGGTTATCGTTCGTATCATGTTGTGATTAGTTATCCTGTTCAAACGATTTGCGGAGAGAAAAAAGTACTAGTTGAAATTCAAATTCGAACGCTAGCAATGAATTTTTGGGCAACAATTGAGCATTCTTTAAATTACAAATATAGTGGGCGCTTTCCAGAAGATATTAAAGTACGCCTTCAGCGTGCGGCAGAAGCAGCATTTTTGTTAGATGAAGAAATGTCTTCGATTCGTCTTGAAATTCAAGAAGCACAAAAGGTTTTTTCGCGCAAACAAGAAGCGAAAGAATCCGAATCATAAACTAAAGGGTGTTGGGCGATGAAATTTGCAATTATGTCAAAGGGAGATCAATCATCAAACGCGCTTGCGAGTACGATGACGGAATATTTGCAGGATTTTGGATTTACAATGGATGAAATGGAACCTGATATTGTAATTTCTGTTGGGGGAGATGGAACGCTTTTATATGCGTTTCATCGTTATTATAATCGATTAGATGAGACTGCATTTGTTGGTGTGCATACTGGCCATTTAGGATTTTATGCAGATTGGTTGCCTACAGAAGTAGAAAAGCTAGTGATTGCGATTGCCAAGACACCATTTCAGGTAGTAGAATATCCGCTTTTAGAAGTCATTATTCGCTATGTGGATGGCAGTAAAGAATCAAGGTATTTAGCGATGAACGAAGCAACTGTAAAAAGTGCGGAAGGTACATTAGTTACAGAAGTAGAAATTCGTGGGGAATATTTTGAAACATTTCGCGGAGATGGACTTTGCATTTCTACTCCTTCGGGAAGCACAGCCTATAATAAGGCGCTTGGCGGGGCAATTATTCATCCTTCTATTGAGGCAATTCAAATTGCGGAAATGGCGTCGATTAATAACCGTGTATTCCGTACAGTAGGATCACCGCTTGTTTTGCCAAAGCATCATACATGTGTTTTAAAGCCAACTGCAGGAATGAATTTGCAAATTACAGTGGATCATTTAACGATGGTTCATCAAGATGTGAAATCAATTCAGTATCGCGTTGCAAACGAGAAAGTGCGATTCGTTCGTTTCCGTCCTTTTCCGTTCTGGAAACGAGTTCGTGATTCATTTGTTGCGGATGAATAGAGAGGGTTTATGCATTTGAAGGGATTTACACTAAAATGGTATATAACAGAGGCGGAAGAGGGAATGCTCATTCGGGAGTTTCTAAAAACGAAAGGGATTTCTAAAGCTGCTTTAACTGATATAAAGTTTCATGGCGGAGCAATTGAAGTTGATGGTAAGCATGCGACGGTTCGCCACATATTACAGGCTGGAGAAGAATTGCGAGTGTTTTTTCCGATTGAGGAAAGAAGTGAAGGCATGCAGGCTGAAAATATTCCACTGTCTATCGTATATGAAGATGATTCAGTTCTTGTAATCAATAAAGAACCATACATGTCAACCATTCCATCAAGGGAGCATCCGGCAGGAAGTGTTGCGAATGCGCTTCTGCATCATTATGATAAACAAAATCTTGCTAGTACGGTACATATTGTAACAAGGCTTGATCGTGATACTTCAGGACTGATGTTAATTGCGAAAAACCGATTTATTCATCACCTTTTATCAAAGCAACATCAACAAAAGCAAGTGAAACGAACATATGAAGCGATTGTTCACGGAGAAATGCTGGAAGAATCGGGTACGATTGATGCACCAATTGGAAGAAAAGACGATAGTATTATTGAACGAATTGTATGCGAGGGTGGCCAAAAGGCAATTACTCATTTTCAGGTTATGGAGAGCTTCCCGAACAAGACGCGTGTAGCGTTGCAGCTAGACACTGGAAGAACGCATCAAATTCGTGTACATATGGCATATGTAGGGCATCCGCTGTTAGGGGATGACTTGTATGGAGGGAGTACGTCGCAAATGAAACGACAAGCGCTTCATAGTACAAGTTTAACGTTTTATCATCCTATTTTAGAAAAACAGATGACTTTTCATAGAGATGTGCCAGAAGATATGAAAGAAGTATTGAAATAAAGCTGCCTTCAGCGTATGAGGGCAGCTTTATTTTGCAGTTCGTTATGTAATAGGACGAAATTTCTCAGGTACAAACGGCATCGAAGAGGGAACTGAAATTGTCTTCATCTCTGGATAGCAGAGTCCTGTTAGTTTTCCTCCAAATACAGCCCCTGTATCAATATTTACGGTATGATTAACAAAGCGAGGTTCTGCTACAGGGGTATGTCCGTATATAATCCAGGCTTTACCTTCATAATACTTTGCCCAATCACGACGGACAGGAGAGCCATCAGGATGTTTTTCTCCTGTAATATCACCATATAATACAAAGGTTTGGACTTTCTTATCTGTTCTGCCTATATAATCTTGGCGAATACCAGCGTGACAAACGATGAGTTTGCCGTTATCTAATATATGGTAGAGAGGAGACTGTTCATATAGAGCAATAAACTTTTTTTGTATGATTTTTTGCTCACGGGTAGGTAATGATTTATATTCAGCGACAGTTGTTTCTAATCCGTGTGCGATTGTTACGTTACGTCCGATAAAAAAACGGTATAGCTTATTACAATGATTCCCGGGTGCATAGTATGCTTTTTTTCGGTTTATTACAAGTTCCCATACAATTTCAATCATTTTGAGGGAGTGCGGACCGCGATCTGTAATGTCACCGACGAAAGCAAGTTGTCGCCCCCCAGGATGAACGGGAAGTCCGCTTTCCCAATGATAGCCGAGCTGCTCTGTTAACGTTTGAAACTCTTCAAAGCAGCCATGAATATCCCCGATAATATCATATTGCATGTTATAGCCCCCATCTCAGTTTTTTCTTAGTATACCTAAAGTGAATATGGAAAAAACCATATCCCATTGGATATGGTCTAATCAAACATAAATCTTTTCGTTCGTGATCGTACGTTTAGGATGAAGCCAATCGCAATCATATATGTGAGCAAAGAACTACCACCATAACTCATAAGTGGAAGGGTGATTCCTGTGATTGGAAGTAACCCGATTGTCATTCCAATGTTTTGGAATACTTGGAATGTAAACATGCCAACCGTTCCTGCACATAGATAACTGCCAAATGGATCTTTACATTCTAAAGCGATATGAATCATGCGGTAAATGAGCAGGAAGAAAAGTGAAATGACGACACTTGCACCTAAAAATCCAAATTTCTCTGCAATATTTGTAAAAATAAAATCTGTATGTGGTTCTGGAAAATATACTTCACTATTTTCCCATCCTTTTCCATGAAGCTCGCCAGAACCAGTAGCTAAAAGAGCCTGACGTAACTGATACCCTTGTGTATCGTATTCATAAGGTGCTAACCAGCCATAGAAACGATCTAATTGATATTCCTTTAAAATATGAGCCTTAAAGAATTCTGTATGTTCGAAGTAAATATAAGTTAGCGCAGTAGCGGCTGCAATAACAAGAGCCGCTAAGCCTAAAATAAAGCGCCAACGTACACCAGAAACTAAAATCATTGCTGCGAGCATCGCTGAAATCACCATCGTATTTCCTAAGTCTGGCTCTTTCGCGATGAGCAGCAATGGAGGTAAACTAGCGGCAAATATTTTCCCAAGTAAAATCAAATCTTCACGCGGTGAGCGAAACGGATATTTCTCATTATGATTTGTGATAATCCTTGCAACGACAAGAATTAGAAATAATTTCATAATTTCAGAAGGCTGGAAATTACCAAGGCCCGGTAAACTGTACCAAGCGGTAGCTCCTTTAATTGTCACAGCTCCCGGAATTTTGAGTTCAAGTCCAATGAGGAGCAACATGGCAACCCCATATAAATACCAAGCGATTTGTTTATAGCGATCAAAATCAACAATCATAATGACGAAAATGGCGATTATTCCAATGACGTACCATTGAATTTGTTTCAGTACGAAATTTACACTTTGTAAAGCTGGTGGTAAAGATGGCTGAGCACTTGCAATGGCAAAACAACTCACAGCCGCGATTGCAAATAAAATGAGTATTAATATGTAATCTATTTGATATTGAGAATTCTTATTCTTCACCGTATGTAGTCCTTTCTACTGCTCTTTATGTAATAAAAAAAAGACGTTATTACCATATTAGCGAATTTTGGATGGTTTGCAAATATGCTGTTTGGAATTTGAATGTGGGATGTTAGATTATATAGATATAAATTGAGAAACTGATAAAAAAACCTTTCTTTTTAGGTGGGAGAGAGGGTCCGACCATGCATAGAAGCGGTTAGGGCCTATTTTCGCCCCGTGCCGAGTGAAAACAAAGGGAGAAAGTGAGGGTAGGTCAGCTTGAGTTTTCGTAG
>NZ_JBIWHY010000014.1:81464-155504 GCF_044764345.1 Bacillus sp. NPDC094106
CTTTGTATAAATACACATAAAAAACCTTTCTTTTTAGGTGGGAGAGAGGATCCGACCATGCATAGAAGCGGTTAGGGCCTATTTTCGCCCCGTGCCGAGTGAAAACAAAGGGAGAAAGTGAGGGTAGGTCAGCTTGAGTTTTCGTAGCAGTAATTCAGATGTGAAACCCGAAAAGTATGATTGGTGATGGAAGTGTGACTTTGTATAAATACACATAAAAAACCTTTCTTTTTAGGTGGGAGAGAGGATCCGACCATGCATAGAAGCGGTTAGGGCCTATTTTCGCCCCGTGCCATGTTAAAACAAAGGGAGAAAGTGAGAGCGGTTCACTTTTATTCTTCATAGCCGCGGTTTATATTTTGAAAAAACATAATGGAATTATACAGATACAGATCGGACAGGTTTATTTTTTCATTATGAAATATTTTGTATTTTAATAAAGAAGAGAATATGTGATGTTCAAAATGACATGATGGACGAACTATCGAATGAAGTAACGAGAGAAGTACATTGTCGCAAAGAAAATATAATCATTTGTAAAAAAAAGAATATGTTTATTATTGTTTCACTATGTTTATGTTATAATAAAAATAATATTTTTTGTTTTTTTGAATATGATAAGGGGATGATAATGTTTATGATGTCATTTCGTAATGAAAGGTTAAATGATTTAGCTTTTCCGATGCATACGGTTCGCTTAATTAGTAAAATCAACGAGTTTAAAGGGAAACAAGAATTATACAAACAACAATCTCCGCAAATTTTGAATACATTAAAAAACGTTGCAATTATTCAAAGTACGAAAGCGTCCAATAGTATTGAAGGTATTGTTATTACAAATCAGCGCTTAAAAGGATTAATGGAAAATAAAGTAGACCCAATGGATCGATCAGAAGGTGAAATTGCTGGATATCGTGATGTATTAGCTACGATTCATTCAGCATATGAAGCAATTCCGATCAATAGTAATGTAATTTTGCAGCTACATAGGGATTTATATAAATTTGTACCATTAGAAGGAGGGAAGTGGAAAAATACGGATAATGTAATTGAGGAAAAGCTACCAACAGGGGAGAGATTTATTCGTTTTCAGCCACTTTCTGCCTTTGAAACCCCAAGAGCGATGGAAGAGTTATGTGAGTACTATAACGAATGTGTTCGTAAAGAAGAAGTAGATCCACTTCTTTTAATCTCTGCATTTATTTTAGACTTTTTATGTATTCATCCATTTAATGATGGAAACGGGAGAATGGCCCGGTTATTAACATTGCTTTTATTGTATCGTGCTGGTTATGAGGTAGGAAGATTTATCAGCTTAGAAAAAATTGTAGAAGAAAGCAAAGATTCGTATTATGAAATGTTGCGCAAGTCATCGGCAAATTGGCATAGCGGTGATCATAATATTTTATTTTGGACAAATTACTGGCTTGGCACAATGATTGCGGCATATAAAGAATTAGAGAGTCGTGTTGGAACAATTGAAACGACAAGAGGAAACAAGAGTCAGCGTGTAGAAGAGTTTATTACACATCGACTTGGTTATTTTACAAAAGAAGATATTCGGAATGCTTGTCCAGATGTCGCAGAAGCAACAATTAACCGAGTACTAAAGTCTTTGCGAGATCAAAAGAAAATTGAGCCCGTTGGTAAAGGCAGAAATGCGAAGTGGATGAAAATATAATGAGGAAATGACGTTGAACAAAATTGCATTGCTGAGAATCTGTGATTTTTTGTTTTGCCTTCTTTTAAATTTGTGATATGATATAAATATGTTACCAGGTACTAATAACTGATTATATTAAATAGATTTAGGGGGATAAATAAATGAATCTTCTCAACTTACAAGGAAAAAATATTATTGTTATGGGTGTTGCGAACCAACGCAGCATTGCATGGGGGATTGCTCGTTCTCTACATAATGCAGGAGCAAACTTAATTTTCACTTATGCTGGTGAGCGTTTAGAGAAAAACGTACGTGACTTAGCGGAATCATTAGAAGGACAAAAATCACTTGTTTTACCATGTGATGTAACAAACGATGAAGATATCGCTCGTTGCTTTGAAACAATTAAAGAAGAAGTTGGTGTTGTACACGGCTTAGCACACTGCATCGCATTTGCAAACCGTGACGACTTAAAAGGTGAGTTTGTTGATACATCTCGTGACGGATTCTTACTTGCACAAAACATTAGCTCATTCTCATTAACAGCTGTTGCAAGAGCTGCAAAACCAGTAATGACAGAAGGCGGCAGCATTGTAACATTAACATACCTTGGCGGAGAACGCGTTGTATCAAACTACAACGTAATGGGTGTTGCAAAAGCATCACTAGACGCAAGTGTAAGATACTTAGCAAATGACTTAGGACAACACAACATTCGTGTAAACTCTGTATCAGCAGGACCAATTCGTACCCTATCAGCTAAAGGTGTTGGCGACTTCAACAGCATCTTAAAACAAATCGAAGAACGTGCACCACTTCGCCGTAACGTAACGCAAGAAGAAGTAGGGAATACAGCATTATTCTTATTCAGTGATTTAGCAACTGGAGTTACTGGTGAGAACATTCATGTGGATTCTGGTTATCATATTTTAGGGTAATACTCCTATATGAATAGTTAAAATGAGTAAAAAACCTCTTGGATCGTAAAAAATTATACGATTCAGGAGGTTTTTATTTTGTTTTTTTATCTTGATATACAAGCGAAAAAATATGAGTATAAGCCATGATATTGCTATAAACACTTGTGGGAAGAATCACGATGATAGAACATGAGAAAATAATTTCCTTGATTGGAAGAGAATATGGATTGAAAGATATAGTTCCTTTATTACCAAGCGGTTTTAGAGATTTAGTGAAAAGAAGAGCTTTTTCTATTTTGTGCATATCTCCTGATGAAAAAGAGTGGGAATACAATGAAGAACTAAGACGGTAAACAGAGCAGGAGATTTTTGAAAAAATACATAAAGGAGTGGAGAAAGCAAGAGCAATCTGTAGAATTACAACTCCTTCTGGTGCCCTTGGAACAGGCTTTTTAATTAATAATGGAATCATTATGACGAATCACCATATCATTGAAGATAAAAATATGGCTCAAGGTAGTTTTGTTGTATATTATTTGAGGAAGAAAAAGCATTAGATGAGACAACGGAACTCAATCAATAAGGTAGTAATGATGATTAAGTTTAATAATTTATAGTGGATAACTTTGACTCAGATCAATCGCAGAACTAGATCCTATATATTTACAGCTTCCTAACGAATAATAAACTGTCATATATTGTAACATATTCAAAGTTTTCATTGTTACAAAGTTCATCTACTGCTTTGATGACTCCTGGCTAATAATCAGCATAATCATGAAAAACGATTAATCCTCCCTTTACAACTCTTGAGGCATAATGAATAATGTCGTGCTTAACACCTGGATATTCATGGTCTCCGTCTATGAATATCGCAGCGATAGAATTAGGACAATTATCATAAGCTTCTGTACTATATTTTTTTATTGGAATAACAAATTTTTCAAGTCTATGATTCTTTACATTATCTTCAAAAAACTTATAGGGAGGAGATGCAATGAATGGATCAATCGCGTAGATTGGACGTTTCTTTATGCTCATTAAAGAACTTCCGAGAGCTAATGCAATTGTAATCTTTCCTTTATATGAACCGATTTCAACTATATCTCCAGACAGATGATCAACCATTGAAGGTAAATGTAATAATGCAAATTGTTCATTTTTAAACAGCTATCCCTCAATACTTTCTACAATTGATAGTAGTTCGTATATACTTTTCATAGTTTTCATATTAAAACGGTACCCCTTTCTCAATCTTATAATGCCACATATTATTTTTGTGCTTGAATGTAATGTTTAATATAGTTAACATTACAAATTCCTCAAATGGACTTATAGACGAAAAAATATATGAAATTTTACATTCATAAATATGATATTTAAAATACTTCTTTTTGCTACTATTAATTCGATTTTTTACTTAAGTAGTGCATTTTCCAAAGTTATTTCAAAAAGACATGCGAGTAGTGTAAGGAGAGAAAATTATTTTTACGATGATCTTCAACTTTTTAGTACCTCATAGAACAAAATTAGTATAATTTTATATGACATTTATAAGTGTCCACTCCAGAAATTTTACATATTATATAACTAATTAATTAAAGAGGTGATGGTGTGACTCATACAACACAAACAATTGAACAATTATTTAAAACCATTGTACCTTTAAAGTCTCAAGAGGATCAAAATAGAAATATGTCAGAACTGTTGGATATTCCAGATTACAGTAAATGTTTTTTGCAGGGGTTGAGAGATAAATACTCTAAAGTAGAGAGGGAAAGTGTTTCAATTGTGACTTGCACAAGAAAATCTCATTATATAGAAAATATATTCGAAAATTATCAAAATCAGATTTGGGAAAAAAAAGAACTTATTATCATTTTAAATAGTGATGATATGGATATTAACGAATGGGAAAAAAAGGCGTATGGCTATAAAAATGTTTTTATCTATCAATTACCGCAAGAGAAGTCTTTAGGCCACTGTTATAATTTTTCCATAGAAAAGGCCAATTATGACTTTATTGCAACATTTGACGATGATGATTACTATGCCCCTAATTATTTAACTGACCTAATGCATGCATTTCTATACACTGATGCGGATATAGTTGGGAAAAACACCTATTTTATATACCTAGAAGAAAAAGAGATTCTTGCACTTCGGAATCCTTCTGAAGAATATAAATACCTAGATGCGAGTTCATTTTTAGATGGAGGAAAAAAAATTGTAAAAAGGAAGGTTTTTGATCAAGTTCAGTATCGAGATGTTTCCAATTCTGAAGATGTATATTTTTGCCAGGATAGTATTCAAAAAGGTTTTAAAATATTTTCAGCAGATAAATATAATTTGGTTTATTTAAGAAGAACCAATAAAGATGACCATACATGGAAGGAACAAGATGATGCCATATTACAGTGGCGGTGTTCAGTTATTGCTCACACTGACCACTATAAAACAAGTATAACGATCTAAAAGTACGGATCGATAAGGGAAGGTACATTCAGGGGTATCTAACCAATAAATCAATCATATCACCAAATTGTTGGTGCATTCTCATTCTATACACGTCAGATTTATCCAGATAAGCGAGGGAATTATTATCTCCAATTCTTCTAAGAACCGTACGTGCAAGTTTCTCTGCATTCTATCAATTCTGTAGTTTCAAGCTTACAATATGTCCTTAGGGTAATCAGATTATTCAATATTATATTATATTGAATAATCTGACTATATTCTCATTAATGGCGTCTAAGTTTCACATCCCACAGATGTGATGGATCGTAAACTTTTCTTCTACTCGATTTCTACATGTATTTTTGAAATATTTGATAAAAAAATAACAAGATGTAACAAAAAAGACATGTTTAAATATATTAACTAATGTAATCAGAAATAGTTTGGTGTAGATAAATATCACATATAATTCTTTTATCATATTAGGAAATGAGGTGATCGAGTTTGATAAAAAAAGCTGTTATACCAGCTGCAGGGTATGGAACGAGAAGTCTTCCCATTACAAAGGTTATACCAAAAGAAATGTTTCCTATCTGCGGTTGTCCTGCAATCAATTATATTGTACAAGAAGCAATTGATGCTGGTATCGAGGAAATTCTCATTATTACATCTAAATCTAAAAATATGATTATGGATTATTTTGATCGTTCTATAGAACTAGAAGTGTTCTTAACAAAAAATAAAAAAGAGCACTTAATCTCTACAATTATCCCTCCAAACGTTCATGTTCAATATATACGTCAACCTTATGCAACTGGATTAGGAGCTGCAGTGCAGCTAGCAGAGCGATTTGTAAGTAATGAGCCTTTTGCTGTATTGCTTCCTGATCAAATTTTTATGAATGAAGAAAGGAGTATGCTAAGCGAACTAATAGAGATTTACGATAAATATCAAACAAACGTTATAGGTGTTAAAGAGATGAAACAAGATGATTTGAGATTATACGGAGTAATAAAAGGAACTCAGATAGAAAAAAATTTGTATAAGATGACCGATATAATTGAAAAACCTCAAAGTTCTCCTCCATCTAATCTTGCTGCTATAGGGCGCTATGTTTTTACCTCTGAAATATTCTTCTTTCTTAATCAAGTTATTCCTGGTGTAGGAAATGAAATTCAATTAACAGATGCAATGAAACAAATGCTTCTTACTAAAAATTATATGGCAAAAGTATTAGAGGAACACTGCTTCGATTTAGGAAAAGAGAGTGAATATATAGCACTTATAAATGAAGTGTTTAAAAAAAGAAATAGCTCCTTGTAATTTACAGGTTTTCTTTAAGGAGGAAAATATGAATATATTGGTTATTGGCACAGGATATGTAGGAACGACAACTGCACTTGTATTTGCTGAACAAGGTCATCAAGTGATGGGGCTAGACATAGATGAAAAGAAGATCAGTAGTTTAAAAGCTGGGAAACTTCCTTTTTTTGAAGACGGTTTAGAGGAATTGCTTTGTAAACAATTAAGCCAAAAGAATATTATTTTTACAACAAATATGGAAGAAGCAATTCAAAAAAATGAAATGATTTATATTTGTGTAGGTACACCATCAAATCAGGATGGAAGTGCAGACTTAACATATGTAGAACAAGTAGCGAGAGCGATTGGAACATATATGAATGAATATAAAGTTATCGTTACAAAAAGTACAGTACCTGTAGGAACAGCAGAAAAGGTCACAAACTGGATAATGGAATCGAAACAAGCATCATATGAATTTGATGTAGTCTCTAATCCAGAATTTTTACGAGAAGGATCAGCCCTTTATGATGCCTTGCATCCGGACAGAATTGTCGTAGGTGCTTCTAGTACTAAAGCGTTTGGGAAAATGAAGGAATTATTTCATAATGTGAAAGCTCCTTATATGGAAACGACACAAAGAGCAGCAGAGTTGATTAAATATGCGGCTAATTCATTTTTAGCATTAAAAATCTCTTATATGAATGAGTTAGCGAGACTGTGCGAGAAACTTGATGTAAATGTGAAAGATATTTCAAGAGGAATAGGATTAGATAAACGGATTGGAACGCGTTTTCTTGAGGCAGGTATTGGATATGGAGGATCATGTTTCCCAAAAGACACGAAATCGTTGTTAAATATTTCAAAACAAAATGCTAGCAATTTATCTATTTTAGAAAGCGTTGTGAAGGTTAATAAAACGCAACCTTTGTATGTTCTAAAAAAAATAAGAAAGCAGCTTGGAATTTTTCAAGGGAAAACGATTACAGTTCTTGGATTGTCTTTTAAACCTAATACGGATGATATAAGAGAATCTCCTTCTTTAACTATTATTAATTATTTAGTGAAGGAAGAGGCTAATGTTAGAGTACACGATCCTATCGCAACGATATCGTTACCAAATGTTTATCAGTTTCAGAGTGTAGAAGAGGCTAGTGCAGGTGCTGATGCAATTATCATTTGTACGAACTGGGCAGAATATAAATCATTACAATGGGACTTGATAAGAATGAAAATGAGAGTCCCGTTTATTTTCGATGGTCGGAACTGTTTGGATGCACAAAAAATGAAAAGGTTAGGATTTATGTATCAAGGTGTTGGCTATTGTTAAGTATTTCTAATAAAGAGCAAATTTATGAATTATTTGTCACATAATAAATAGAATATTGAATGAGTTGATAAACCTAATAGCCTTGAAATTGGTACTAGCTATTATTTGAGCGAAGATAATATAGTATGAAAGACGAAGAGATGAATGTCTATAAGGGGCGTATAAAAATGAGTGAAAGGTTAAGACTGCCAAGAGGGGTATATACAACTGTAGATGATTGGAGAAATTCAAATGGAAGAAAGGAGCAAAATAGCTATATCGATTTAGGAATGATGGATTATCTTTGCACCTCTCCACCGAAAACTATCTATAGTGAAGTGCATTTGAGATTTGGTGAAGAACTGCATCTATCTAAACCTGCGTTCTTAGTTGTATTAAACAATGCGAGGGTTTTTTATGAGAGTATCATAACAGAGGATAATCATCTATTATTTGAATTATCGCCTGAGGTTGGTAAAAAGCCTGAAGAACATTCTGTATTTGATAGGAGAAATCTGCCTAGATTGCAAAAACATCGAGGGAATATTGCAGTGTTAACATTTAATGCTAGTGCTACCTATTATCATTGGATGTTTGATATATTAGCTCGCTTATACCTACTTGAATTAGGAAACATTCAGTATGACAAAATTATTATGAGCAACCAACACAATTTGAAATTTCAGAAGGAAACCCTTGATTTATTCGAGATTGAATCAGATAGCATCTTAACTGTTCATGAAAATTTTCATTTAGAGGCTAGAAACGTAATTGTACCATCTTTAATAGGTTATACAGGAGCTATACCGAAATGGGCCTGCGATTATTTGCGGAATAAACTTCTTCGATATAGCAAGAAAATAACAGGCTATGAAAGAGTATTTGTAAGTAGGGAGAATGCGAGATGGCGTAAGTTATTAAATGAAGAACAAGTATTCGAAATGTTGAAAAAACACGGGTTTAAGAAAGTGGTTTTAGAAGAATTGTCAGTCTTGGAACAAATCAACCTTTTTGTATCAGCAGAAGTTATTATTGCCCCGCATGGAAGTGGTTTCGCCAATCTTGTTTTTTGCAATCCGAATACAAAAGTAATAGAATTGTTTTCTCCCAACTATGTGCATCCTATGTACTGGAGGTTAAGTAACTATATGAATTTAGATTATTATTATATTATTGGGAAGATGGAAAGTCAGCTTGATTATGTAGACTCTTGGATTGTGGAAGACGACATAGTTATAGATATACAGCAATTAAAAAATACCTTATTACTAGCTGATCTTATATAATATTTCTTCTTGGCGAGAATTTTCATGGTTTTTTTCCCTTGGATATTTGGAATCTCTCAAAAATTATCATTTAAGAAGAGCCTGATAGATGCCGTAGGATCATTTTATAAAGGATTTAAAGGGTGGGGACAGAGGATTGGGAGCTCAGTTATCGTCTTTACAAACATGGGGCGAAGATAATGGATGCTCCCAATGGATGTACCTATCATCAAGAACACCCGAAAAATATTGTGAATGATAGTAAGGAAGGATACTTAAACAATATAATGTTTTTTTAAAAGTATTATAGCTTTGATGTTGGTTGTGTCTATTCCTTGTGGTATCCTGGGGAAGATTCAGATTTAATTGAAACTTCCCTTACATTTTTTGAAGTGATTTTAGAGAATATTGCTGCTGAGATAGAGATTATACGGTTAATTGAATTATCTGGGATAGACGGAGATAAGGTAAGCTCTGCATTGTTTCAAAAAGAGGACTTGGATAAGACGGGATTTTATCCGTATTTAACTGATACGCTTATAAGTGAGGGGAATCATAATGCTTATTTCTGTTATTACAGCTGTTTATAACGATGAGGACTACCTTCAGGAATGTATAGACAGTATCTTAAATCAAACCTATAAAGATTTTGAATATATTATTGTAAATGATGGATCTACAGATAGCACGAGTCAAATACTTGATACGATTGCTGATCCTAGAGTAAGAGTTGTTCACCTAGAGAAAAATCAAGGGGTAAGTTTTGCACGGAATGTAGCCATCGGACTTGCCAAAGGAGATTGGATTGCAATTCAAGATGCTGATGACATAAGTTTACCTAATCGATTAGAAGAACAAATTAAGTATGTGAAAATGAACTCAGATATAGTTGCCGTTTTTTCAATGATTGAGTGCATTTCTGGAAACATACCAGTAGACGAGAACAACCTTAAAGAAATAGAACGATACCATAATGGAATTATTAGTAGCGAACAAATCATGAACGCACGATTTGAGGGCTGCCCAGTATGTGTTGGAACGGCTCTTGCTTCTAAAAAAGTACTTGTAGAATGTGGTGGGTATGATACTACTTTAGGGATTGGTGAAGATTATGATTTATTTGTAATGCGAATGTTTGAAGTTGGACAATTAGAAGTGGTGCCAAAAGTTTTATATCAACGAAGGATAGATCCGTATTCTGTTAGTCATACTGATATTTTAAAAACGCAAATTCAAGTAAATATTGTTTCGTTAAGAGGGATAAGGAAGATTTGTTATTCAATGCTGGAATATACGCCTGCTCTTATTGTTATTGGAACAAGCGATAGTTGTGAAAATTTCAAGGGGAATGTTGCTCCTTTTGTAGATTTTACCGTACGAGAATATTGTCAGAACGGGGCTGTATTTAAAAACATAAAACAGCTCTTTAATGAGAAGCAAATAGATGGAATAGTCATCCTAGATGGATATGATACTTACCATTTGCTAGCTAGTTTAACAAGGATTAGAGGTATAGAATTTAATAAAAATTTATTTGTATTATGGAACGAGGTGTAAATTTAAAGTATATAATCGTTCGATTTTTTTGAGATGATTAAACTAAAATATAGGCTAACAAAAAAGATTTTCTGGTTCATCACCAAAAGTCGGGGGTGACAAACTCAACGCCTCGTTTCCAAGCGAAGTCGCAGGAAGAAATGATTGTCATTTCCATAACTAAAACCACGTCTTTTGATGAGTTTAATTTTGTTATTTGTGCCTTCCATGATGCCGTTTGAAAGTGGTGAAAGAATCGTATCAAGTAATGCTTTTTCACGTGCAATCAAGGTTTTAGCAATTTTTGAAACAGCACCACAAACATGAAATTGATAACGTTTGAACCAGTCTTTTAATCGTTTTTTGGATTGTATCAGTGTTGTTGTATATGTTGTGAAGCTTGATAAAGATGCTTCACATGCCCATCCTTTTGGCACCATTGCACGACAAATTCTCTTTCTTCCTCGGTTAAATCGCTCGGACAACGTGCAAGGCAACTGTCGATAAAACGTACTTTGCGATGCTTTTTTGCTTCATTTAAATAACGTCTGCGTCTACGTAACGCTTCTGTGAAAAACTGAATTAAATGAAAGCGATCCAGTACGTGAACAGCCTTTTGGAAAACGGATTGAATCGCATTCGTCATGGCTGGCGCAAAATCACTAACCATCGATTTGATGTTTCCTGTTATCTTCGCTAAGACCGATGCAATCGCTACCTGATCACGGTGGGGGACGATCGTCAAAATACGTCCGGTTTCTGCATTTAGCACACTTGTCGCATAGGAATGTCCTTTACGTATCGCAAACTCATCTACGCAAAGGTGTTGCGCCTCTTCTTCAACAAGTTGTTCGGGCGCATAGAAATAAAACCAACGTTCTAACGTGGTATAAGGAATGTCGTATTCCCGTGCCACATCTGACAAGGTACGACCATGACAACGACGCACAATTTCACGGCGAAACGAAGCCGTGGAAGAACGAATTAACCCAAGTCCGTAATCATATGTAAACGTAAAGTTACAGCACGTGCAACACTGGCGAGGCACAACGAGTTCAATCCAAAGTGTGCCAATATGCCAAGCAAAGTCATGACGAAAACGACGAATCGTGGATTCATGACGATGTGTTTTTCCGAAACAAATCGGACAAATATAAGTTATCAACAGCATAATAAAAGGCGGGAGTTATGGACAATTATTTCTGGAGAAGGGTTATTTGTACTCAATGATAAGTTATTTCATGTGAAGCCAGACGATATATTAGAAATTCCGATAGGTGCAAAATACGGTATTAAGGCGTTTACAGATCTTGAACTTATCGAAGTTCAAGTCGGAAGTGAGCTAATCGAAGAGGATATCGTCAGAATATATATGACATGCGAAGAATTAGAGCAATATCTAGTTAAAATAAAACTTGAATAATTCGGCACTATTTGCGTTAAGTTGAACGGTGTCATACAATTTATTTCTTTCATGATATAAAATCTGAAAAGGATTTAAGGATAGATTGCTTTAAAGATTAGAATCTAATAGCGTATTCATGCAAAACGCAGGATAAAATGAGCATGAGAAGCCAAGGTTTGTTCTGCTGGAATTGATATAAAAAAAGAAATACGGGTACAAAAAGTATGAAAGCAGCCTATCCTTGTAAAGGGAGGTTGCTTTCTGATTTCTGTAAATTCAAATATTTTTATATGCATCAATTGTAAGTTTCAATCCTTTTTCTAAATGTACAGTTGGTTCCCATCCAAGAAGTTTTTTAGCTTTTTCGATATTCGGTCTTCTTTGCTTCGGATCATCTTTTGGTAATGGATGAAAAGAAATTAAACTAGATGATTTTGTGAGTTTCTTCATTAAATGTGCAACATCTATAATTTTATATTCGATAGGATTCCCAATATTAATAATCTCACCATTTGCTGCTTCATTTTCCATCATTAACATAAGTCCTGCAATTGTATCTGTTACATAACAAAATGACCGTGTTTGCGAACCATCTCCATATACAGTAATGTCTTGTCCTGTCAATGCTTGTGTTACAAAATTGGATATAACTCTCCCATCATCATTTCGTAATCCAGCTGAATACGTATTAAAAATCCTAGCCGCTTTAACAGGAACGTTGTAAAGAGAATGATATAAATAACATAGAACTTCTCCCATCCGTTTCGATTCATCATAACAGGCTCTTGGTCCCCATGTATTTACATTTCCTCTGTATGTTTCATCTTGCGGATGAACTTCAGGGTCTCCGTAAGTTTCACTCGTACTCGTATATAGAATTTTTGCACCTGTTCGTTTCGCTAATTCTAGCATATTTTTTGTTCCTTGAATATTTACATCAATCGTTGCAAATGGAATTGATTGATAGAATTTTGGAGAGGCAGGAGATGCAAGATGATAGATTTCATCTACTGCTGATAGGGATGCTAGTTGTAAAATATCAGATGATGATACGTCGGCTTGTAGAAATTTGAAATTACTATTATGAAGTATTTCTTGCAAATTTTCTATCTTCCCGGTAGATAAATTATCCAATCCTATTATAAAAGTTCCATTTGTGTTTAAGAGAGTCTTAGCTAAATAAGAGCCAAGAAAACCAGCAACTCCAGTAATTACAACGGTTTTTGTCAATTTGCTCACCTCGTGCTGTTGTATACGAAAGTATGTTTTATTAAATGTAAAGAAATTCGCCAATAACAGTATATGAAAGACAAAATGGAACGTTCCGGGCGGTTTTTGGAATATACAATGGATGTTATTCGTATGATGTTATAAACATGTTTTGTGTAGGAAGGCCCCAGTGGGTAATAAATCATAATGGGGGCGAATAGATGGTTTCGATCATTACGGTTACAAAGCGCGGGCATTTTTTGGAGAATGTGTTTAACAATTATGAGCGTCAACGGCATAAGGAGAAAGAATTAATTATTATATTGAATAATGATGCTATGGATATAGATAGGTGGCGAAAAAAGGCACAAGAAATTGAAAATGTTCGTGTTTTTCGATTGAAAAGCAGTATTACACTTGGGGAGTGCTATAACTTTGCTATTCCGAAAGCAAAATACGATTATATTGCAAAGTTTGATGATGATGATTATTATTCCTCGTATTATTTACAAGAAGCGCTGAAAGGATTACAAGTAAGTGGTGCAGATATGGTCGGGAAGAGTACCATTTTTATTTATTATCTTAGTAATCAACTGCTTACTCTTTTTAATGAGAAGAAAGAATTTATTGAGTTACGTCTGAAAGAAGAATTATATGAGAAATATTTAGTAGGTGCCACTTTCGTTTTTAAAAAGGAAATATTTCAAGATGTGGCATTTGAAAAAGTAAATGTAGGGGAGGATACGCTTTTTTTGAAGGCTTGTTTTAGAAAAGGTTTTAAATTATACAGTACTTCTAAATATAACTATGTGTATATTCGCTACCCTAATATCCGTCATCATACTTCTACATTTCAAGAATATAAACTTTTTGAAAAATCAACGATGTTGAGGAGAGTTGCCAATTTTAAAGAATATATTGAGTATGATTCAAAGGACATTTTTCAGTAACTATAAAAAGGAACAGCAAGTAAGTCAAGTAAAGTAAAGGAGGAAGAAAGATGGGGAAGGAGAAAGAAAATTCTACAGAACAACAACCACTGCTCTATATTGCGCAATCAAAACGCTCCCAACTAGTTGGGAATATGCAAAAAGTATTTATTATAAAACAAAATCCTAGTGAACAATATCAATTAGATGTAAATCAGGAAAATAAGGGTGAAAGTTTATCCAATATACCTAGTTCAAAGGTGGAAAGTGAAGAAATAGAGACTGAGGGAGAAGAAAAGCCTTGTTCAGCTGAAGAGGAAAGTGTTTCAGTTGATAATAAGAAGGTAGAGGAAAAGGAAAAGCTTTGTTCAGCTAAAGAGGAAAGTGTTTCGGTTGATAATGAATTAGAAATAGAGAAAGAGGTAGAGGAAAAGAAAGTTTTTGCACAAATGACCAATGTGGAAAAAATCAATTATGTATTGAATAGACCTCATTACATTCCTAATATTCAGTGTGCCATTCAAACGAAGGAAGAGGTATATGTTGGATATATCATATCATTTGAGAAAGAAGTTTTGAAAATGAAAAGTGGTACTCAATTCAATTTTGTTACTATAGCACTTGCAGATATTGAAACGATAAGAATGAAGGGACTAGCGTAAATAGAAAAGCGGTAGAAAAATTCTACCGCTTATAGTTTTTAAGTTTACATAATTAAACGCCTTGAATAAAAGTGTCTTCTACGCATGCAATTGCGCAGAAACAATTTAAGTCTACAACGATACATTGATCTGTTTTTTCAAAATGACACATAGGAAAACTTCCATCGGCTAATTTTAATACTCGTAATACGGCACAACAGCCATCTACGCTTTCTGCTCGGAAGAACTTCGACTTCCTGTCGTCGTCATTGTCGCAACCGTGATCGAGGAAGTGTGCTTTAAATATGTCACCATTTTTAGTGTATAAGGAAAATACTCTTGTATTAGCCTTCATTCCACTAGACGGCATACCTAGCATAGGGTTTAAGCAATTGGAAGTACAGATAAAGTCGACGCATGCGGATTGTAATTCAACAATGAAATGTACAACATCACATACGCAGTCAAAATCTTTATTGTGACCATGTTTTTCATTACAACTCATTTATTTCACTCCTTATCGTTGAGTTTTCTTTTACATTAATAGAATATTGAAACTGGTGTGAATTGGTTACTACCCTAAGCTTGTCTTTTTGGAAATAGGCATGAGTTATTTTGAGGGGAGATGGGGGAATTTGTTATTGGATAGTTGGTTATTATTTGCTATATTTTCTTGCGCTGCGTTTCGTTTAACACGCCTTATTGTTTATGATAAAATTACATCATTTTTGCGTAGGCCATTTATTGAAGAAGTGCAAATAAATGAGCCGGATGGCACAGTATCCATTTATACGAAAATAAAAGGGAAAGGGATTCAAAAGTGGATTGGTGAATTGTTAAGCTGTTATTGGTGTACGGGAGTGTGGGTGAGTGCATTTTTACTTTTGTTGTATGATTTTGTTCCGAAAGTGGCAGAACCGCTTATATTATTGTTAGCCATTGCAGGCGCTGCAGCTATTATAGAAACGATAATTAGTCGATTTATTGAATAGGAAAATGGGGGAACAGAGCGGAAAGGTTGTTCATATAGTAAATTGATAGAATTATACTGCAGAGGAGACGTTTACTATGAGAAATGATCCGCAACCAAATCCATATTATACGATTCACCCAGCGTATCAAGCGCAACACCAGCAACAAATGCAGCAACTCCAGCAGCAAGGCTTTGTAAAGAAAAAGGGTTGTAATTGTGGCAAGAAAAAGAACACTTCTGATCAACAAAACCAAGGTTAAAAAACACTCATGTTCGTGGGTGTTTTTTTACCTATCACGCTACGTTAGAGTCAATTTATTTTCATTTATTGATATTCAAAATAGCACCTTCAGAGAAAATTTTAACAACGTTATTGTTATTCAGGAGTGTCGCAGTAATTTAATCTAAATGATCTATATATCCATTTTGATTTTCCAGCATATAAGTCACTGCTATGAAGAACAAAAAGTGACCGCTACTTATTTGCTCTCTTTGTTTTCACATGGCGCGGAGTAGAAAAAGGCTCTGACCGCTTCTATGCATGGCCAGATGCTCTCTCCCACCCAAAAAGAAAGGTTTTATGTCGATTTTTCAATTTGTACTTATTTAAATACATATCAACTTACGAGAAGAAATTTTGAATATCCCGTCACAATCTACGATACTACGGACCGTTATGATGAACTTCATTGTGTCAAAGACCATATATTCCAACAGGATTATCTGTTTACCAAAAAGAGTAAAAACATGTTAATTAGGAAGAGTTAATGCTGAATATAATGTGAAAAGACAATTTTTAGGAGGTATTCAATGCAAAAGATATCTAAAATTTATCCAATCGAGTACGTGGGTACGGTTAATAAAAAAGGAGAATCCGTGATTGCCCAATCGCATCCTCAAATTATATTATGTAATGATAATAAAAAATATTTAGTGAAATTTAAAAATAATCCACAAGGGAACCGAATGTTAATGAGAGAATTTGTTGGTACCATGTTGGCAAAACATCTCGGTCTTCCAACAGTAGATTTTAAGATTGCTTCTATACCAGAAGAATTCATTTTGAAAAATAAATTGAATAGATATAAATTTAAACATGGTAATCAGTTTGCAAGTCTATATTTAGAAAATTGTACGGGTCTATGGTTTAATCCTGAGAAGAATCAGCTGAAAAATCGAGATATACTAGCAGGTATTATCGTATTTGATTTTTGGCTTAGAAATCGAGACCGTGATCCAAGTAATATTTTACTGAAACCGATTGGACAGTCTGATTACTTCATCCATATCATAGATCATGGAAATTGCTATCCAAGTAAAGAAGAGTTAGTGAAATTGATAGTTGATCCTAGTCAGCTTAGGCTTTCTAATGTACATAAATGGTGTCTATCCATGTTGGATGATAAAAGAGAACTTACAGACTTTCTTAAAAAAATAATGAATGTAAAGGAAAGGTTAATCTGGGAATTCATTTCCTCTATCCCAGAAGACTGGAAAATCCCTAGTATTGAAAAAAAGGATTTTTACATCGATATTGTAGAAGCGAAGCAGATGCTGCCTCGTATTGTAAAAATAATAAGTCGCTATGTTCAATCTTGATTTTTTTCATGCTGCCTTTACAGAAACTTGTCAATTATATAATTCCTTGAATACCTCTGAACTAATAATTCTATAGGGTTATTCACACCATTAACAGAAATTTCTCCATTTCATTCATCGTAATTTTGATTTTTCCTCACTCGAACTATCCTTAATATACGTATCAAACAACTTATGATTACTCGAAAAAAATAATGATAGTCAAGGCATATTTGCTTGACTATCATTATTTTTTCGTAGCTTTTTATTTTACCATTTTTCTTTTATAAAACACTGATTATGAAATTCAGGAATAGTAATAAATTTGAAACCCGAATGTATTAAATACTCAATAATTCCTGGTAAGGATTTAACAGTAACATCTCTAGGACCGCTTCCGAATTGATCACCATCGTGTAAAAGAATAATGCTATCGGATTTTGTACGTGTTCGGATGCGCTTTTCAAGCAAATTCTTCTTTTTTATGGACCAGTCCAAGCTATCGACATTCCATAATACAGATGTCAGTCCGAGGTTATGAATGGCATGATAGGAAGTGTTATTGATTTTGCCATATGGAGGACGAAATATCGTTGGTTCCTCATCAATTAATTTTTTTATGGCCGAGTTAGTTTTTAATATTTGGTTCGTTATTTCAAGTGACGTGATATTAGTGATTGAAGGATGATTCCATGTATGATTTCCTATTACATGGTTCTCTTTTTTTATGCGTGTAACGATTTCGGGATACATCTTTACAGCTTTACCCACCACAAAAAATGTCGCTTTAATATTATAGGTACCTAAAATATCAAGGATTTGGGTTGTATACGGTGAGGGTCCGTCATCAAAGGTAAGTGAAACGAACCTTGGTTCAGTAATAGCCATTAGCAACATCCTTTATCTTAAGTTTTATGCTTCCATCTGGACATACGTATTAGCGCATTTTAAACGATACTTCATAAACTACATTAAACTATTAAATTGTGCCTTGAAAGCACGTATCTTGAAAGGGGACTTTTTTGTGGTATCTATTATCATTTGTACGAAAAGAGAAGCTTACATTGACAATGTGTTTGAAAATTACCAAAGACAAGAATGGGAAGAAAAAGAATTAATTATTATTTTGAATAACGATTCAATGAGTATTGAAAAATGGGAAGAAAAAGCCCGTTTGTTTCATAATGTCTCGGTTTATCAGTTATCAGAGTCGATTTCATTAGGGTATTGCTTGAATTTTGGAATTGAAAAATCACAACATGACCACATTGCTAAATTTGATGACGATGATTATTATGCTCCAAAATATCTCACACAAGCAATGACTGCTTTAAAGGAAAAAAGGGTAAGTGTTGTTGGTAAGATAACGACTTATTTATATTTTGAAGATAGAAAGTTACTTGCCGTTCATATGCCGAATTATGAAAATAACTACTTGCCGAAAAATATGAACTTAAAAGGCGCGACGATTGTTTGCAAAAAGGATGTATTCAGCAAGGTGCAATTTGCAAACAAAAATTGCGACGAGGATGATATCTTTACTAGGGATTGTCGTAAGCACGGAATCAAAGTATATGTTACCGACAGAAGCAACTTTGTCTATATACGGAGAGATAATCCGAGACATCATACTTGGAAACAAAAATATGATGAAATTTTAAAGTATTGCAGCAATATAAGATCAACTAATGACTATAAGGTGATAGCCTCTCGTGTATGGGATAAAAAATAAGGTTTCCACTCAATACGATATTCAAAGAGGTGAAAATTGTCACGGTTAGGGGGTTTATTTATGGAACAACAAAAATAAATCGAGGTGATTTTCTAGTTTCAAACAGCAACAGAAGTTTCGATTCAGGCAGAGTCTCCTTTTCATCATAGTCCAGTAACTATCGAACTTTAGCAGTTTGCAACAGCTGCATCACGTAAACACTGAATACCACAGAAACAATTTAAATCAACAGTGATAAAAGAAGGGGTTGCACACAATTTAGCATGCGGAACAGATAAATAAGTACAGACAGGGTTTGGGCTCGTGTCAGGTTCTTTCCCCACGATAACGATTAATGCACGTAATACTGCACAACAATCTTTATCGACACTTTCTACACGGAAAATAGGAGAGCGGCAATTTTTATTTGCAGAAGGGACGTATGCTTCAAATAGATTTCCAGATTGTGTAAATAAAATAAATGGGCGTGTATTGGGCATGTCAGTTTTATAATGCGAAGCAAGAAAGGGAATTTCATAACTCGTAGAGTAAGTAGTAGATGCACATTCTTGTAATTCATGTATGAATAGAACAACGTTACATACACAGCTTGCATCAAAGGATATGTCGTTTTCGTCGTTGCAATTGCAGCTCATATTGATCACCCCGTATCCTCAAGTCTATACTATTAGATTATGAGTCGAGAATGGGCGATATTACGGGAGACAAAGCCGAATTCTAATGGGGATTTTTTACGAATAGCGCTAGACAATAAGCTGGATATTGTTTGAGAAAGATATAAAAAAAGATCAGCACCACATGTTAAGGTGCTGACGTTTTCGGTACATCTTTTCGCGTGATATATAAAAAACGAGATATATCTAATTTTTTTCCTCTAAAAAATTGCGGAGAGGAAATATAAAGTTCTTCTTTTGCACGTGTGATAGCGACGTAGAGTAGCCTTCTTTCTTCTTCTAACGCTTCCGAAGTATCCGTGACGCGGTCATTTGCATCTTTTAAAGATGATGAGTGGGGCAGTATACCATCACTTGCGCCAAGTAAAAAGACGCACGGGAACTCAAGACCCTTTGCATTATGAATGGACATCAGGGATACGGCATCTTTCTGTTGCATTGTTTTTAATGCTTCCATTTCTTTTTGACTTTGAATAGCCGTATTAATAAATTCTAAATAAGCAGGGATATCAGTAAAACGATTTGCTGATTCCATCAGTTCTTCTAGCATCTCTTCTTGTATGTCTTTATGCATTGTAAAGGAAGAGCGGTCATTGCTTTGTAAGTACTCTAAATATTTACCTTTACCCTTGATAATTTCTTTTAGTGCTTTTTTTGGTTCCAATTCTTTTATAAATTTAATAAAATCAATCCGGTCGTTTATTTTCTTGACTTGAAATGGTTTTAAATTTGGGTTGAGCAATAGGAAATGGAGAAGGGAAGGGAATCTTCCTTCGCCATATTTCCACTGTTCACGTTCAATAAATGAAATACATTCATCACGGCCGATATACATCGTTGGCAATATGTTTGAGAGTGATTCGATTCGAAACGGTTCGTATGCTAGGCGCAGATGATCTAATACGGGTTTAATTAAAGAATGTTCATAGAACGATTGGCTCGCACCGTGTTTTATAAACGGAATTTTATGAATCGTAAGCTGATCGAGTAAAGAACGACTTACGGAGTGTGTACGATATAGCAAACAAAAGTCTTTGTATGCGCGCTCACCGCTCGCCACTTTATCCTGAATGAGTTGTAGAATTTGATTTGCTTCATCAAGAGTGGTTGCAGGACGTGCGTAAAATGGTTGTATCCCTTCTTCATGAACAGAATACAATTCTTTTTTAAAACGTTCTTGATTGAGTTTAATTACTTCATTTCCAAGTCCTACGATAAATGGATTGGAACGATAATTTGTATTAAGAGCAATGATGCTTGTATCATCAAATTCTTTCGGAAATGATAAGATAATTTGATGGCTTGCGCCGCGCCAGCCGTAGATCGCCTGATCATCGTCACCCGCGATAAATAAATTATTTCGCGGCGAAGCTAACAGCTTTACAATTTCATATTGTGCATAAGAGGTATCTTGGAATTCATCCACCTCAATATAGTGGAAGCGTTCTTGTAATTGCGTTAACAACGGAGCGTTATTTTCAAGCATATAGAATGTTTCTAGCAAGATATCGTCAAAATCTATGTAGCCGTATCGTTGTTTCACATCTTCATAGCGCTCATATACTTCACGAAATTCCTGTTCAACAGGTGTTTTAGCTTGTACATCTTTTGGGCGATTTAATTTGTTTTTTTCAAGTGAAATCATTGCGAGCATTGTTTCAGCGTCATAATCATCTTTTAAACGCAATTCTTTCAAAATTTTCTTAATCATAATTTGTTTATGTTTTTCATTCGCTAAAATTTGCTGATTATATCCTTGACTACGAAGTAATTTTAAAAAGACGGAATGAAATGTACCTGCGACAACATACTGGCTTGCAGTACGATTCATACCAGGTAAGCTTGCCAAGCGGATTCTGATTTCTTCAGCAGCTTTTTGTGTAAACGTCAGTAGTAAAATATTGCGCGGATGCACATTTTTTACGTTGATTAAATAGCCAACGCGGGTAGTTAAAACAGATGTTTTCCCGCTCCCGGCTCCGGCCAATGTAAGAACAGGGCCTTCTGTCGTTCGTACCGCTTCTAATTGTTTTTCATTTAAATAAACGCCTTGTTGTTCCAAAGCACGGAAATAAGTGGCATCTGCATCCTTCTCCACAATTAAATGGGAAGATGTTTTTGGAATATGGTATGTCGCTTGCGGAATGCCAGCGTGTGTTAATGATTTTTGTGAAAATTTTTCTTGAGTCATACATTCACCTTCAAATTTATAGCATCAACTTTTAACTTTAGCGGAAGAAAAAGAAAATAGCAATGTAAAAAACAGGAGGGGTTACCTCCTGTTTAGAAAATCACAACTCTTTTATCATCACAACATGTGGTATATCAGCTTCTATAAATACATCAGAAACAGTTTGATATCCGAGTTTCTTATAGAAGGATTCTGCCTGTGTTTGGGCATGGAGTTTCAATTTTGGCAGCGACTCTTCCATCGCATATGCTTCGAGCGCGTCCATAATGATTTTTCCAATTCCTTTTTTGCGATGGGAAGCGAGAACGCATATACGTTCTACTTTCCCAATGCCATCAACCGTGCGGAGGCGGCCTGCTCCGACTGGAATATTATCATCATATACAACAATGTGTTTAGCGATTTCTTCAAATTGATCATATTCTTCTTCAGCAGATACACGTTGCTCTTCAACAAAGACTTGTTTACGTACAGAGAATGCATCTCTTAGCTGCTGGTCTGTTTGTACGATTTGTGCTTGCAAATTACTTGTTCTCCTTTCCAAGATGAAATGTTTCGTGTACAGTCCACGTTTCATTTTCTAATTGGTAGAGAAGATGGAAACGATCGATTGGTTGTTCGTAATAAAAGTCCTTCATACGCAAGCGACCTAATACATCAGCATGCTCTGCGTCTGATAAATTTTGCCCGATTGTTAAATGTGGTACGAATGCGTACTCGCGTTCTTGGCTGAAGAATCCATTATGCATTTTTTCATTTAAGAATGTGAGTTCAGGTGTTTTTTCTACTTTAAAATAAATAACATTATTAACAGGTGCGAATGAGTTCACCTTTCCAACATGAAGGGTGAACGGATTTGTTTTGTTTGCGATTGTGTGTAGTTCCTGGACAATCGTTTCTAATTTTTCATCTGGTGCCTCAAAGGGTGCTTTTAGTGTGATATGTGGCGGAACCAATGCATAATGCGGATCATAACGCTTACGCAGTCCGTTCGCTTTATCTTGGATCATTTTTGATGGGAAAATTACAATGCCTAGTTTCATTTTTTAATTCCTCCCTTTGTAAGTCTAGTTAGATTTTGAGAAAACAAATCTCTTTTTATATTATATCAAATAATTCTGAATACTGCTTTCTTTTATTTCATTGATAGAATATGAGAGAATGCCTTTGGTAAATCTGCTTGCCAATATTTCCAAGTATGATTTCCTTCGAATTCCTCGTAATGTGTTGTGAAATGCTTTTCTGTAAGAAGTGCATGCAGTTCACGGTTCGGGCCAACGAAATCAGAAGTTTGTCCATCTGTTCGCTTCACATTTGTTTCTTCTGTACCAATTACATGATAAATGTCCAATGCTTGCGGCTCTGTAAAGTCTTTTGTAAGGCGAAGCACTGTTTCATCGACAAATGGCGATTGCATAACGACTTTACCAAATGTATGTGGATATTTAAGCGCCGTCATAAAAGATACTGTACCGCCAAGAGAATCACCGATTAATACGCGACCTTTTCCCATTTGATAGGTTGGATAATTTTCATCAATATATGGAACAAGTTCATGAGCGAGAAAACGAATATATGCCGCATTCTTTACGTCGTTTGGAAAATATTTTTCTCTACGATCGTGTACATTTTTATATGGAATACCGACAATAATTGTTCGGTCGATTTCTTCATTTTCGCGAAGACGCTCAATTACGCGGTGTGCTTTACCAAGTTGAAAATAATCTCTACCATCTTGTGCAATTACAACTGTATGTTTGTGTAATGGCGTATAATTGGCTGGTAAATAAACGAGAAGTGTAAGCTCTTCTTGAAGTGATGTACTGAAAAATGAAATTTCTTCGATTCTCCCGATTGCTTGATTCATGTATGATCCCCCTAAATAAAAAATATGCTGTAACTGTTCTGTGAGGGTAGCACGGCTGTGCTTCTCATTTTATATTTTACCATAATGGTAAGAAGAATCTAAAAAATTAGTATTTATCTTGTTATGTGCGGGCAGTAATACTTCCATCTCAAGATTCAGAGAAAAGCGAGGAAGGTAGGCGGGGAATAAAGCTCCGTTACTGATGGAAAATTCCCTTTATGTTCAGAAAGAAAAAAGCTATAATGAAGTGGGATTTTTCACAGGGGAGAGGGGCGAATTAAATTTGAAGCAAGAAAAAGCAATTGCACTACCGTTAGCAGTTTCCATTATAGCTATTTCATTTGCAGCTGTTTTCGTAAAGATGTCCTCAGCGCCATCTTCAATTTTAAGTATGTATCGATTATGGATTATTGTCGTGCTTATGCTGCCAATTGTTTGGAGGAAACGGGAAGAATTTCGCAGAATTCAAAAGCGAGATTGGATTTTTTTAATCGGATCAGGATTCTTTTTAGCACTGCATTTTCTTTTATGGTTTGCATCTTTAAAATTTACAACTGTTGCAAGTTCAACAATTATTTTAGCACTCCAGCCAATTATATCTTTAATTGGAGGCTTTTTTCTGTTTAAAGAAAGAACTACGTATTCGGCAGTTGTCACAATGGGAATTGCTATTCTTGGCGTGATGTGTATCGGCTGGGGAGATTTAGGATTAAGTGAACAAGCAATCATTGGAGATATTCTATCCTTTTTAAGTGTCATTGCAGTTGTTGGCTATTTATTTATCGGGCAAACAACGGTTAAGAAAGTTTCCCATTGGATTTATAGTTTCACTGTTTTTGCATTTGCAGGTATATTTATAGCAATTTATAACGTAGTAATGAGTGTACCGTTTACAGGATATTCTACATGGGACTGGTGGATTTTTATTTTGCTTGCGATTGTACCAACAGCTTCACATATGATTAATAACTGGCTGTTAAATTATGTGAATGCGACAACGATCTCAATGAGTATTTTAGGAGAACCTGTTGGCGCGTCCATACTTGCCTTTTTCTTACTTGGTGAGAAGTTAAATAGTATGCAAGTGATTGGGAGCGTTCTTGTATTATGTGGTGTATCTATTTTCTTACTGCAACAACAAAGAGGCATATCAAAAGAGCCGGTGAATGGTGCGGTATATACACAAGATTTGTAGACTATTAGAAAGCTGTTGGGAAAATACCAACAGCTTTTTTTCATATAAATCCATTAGCAGCTCCCGCACTATCGTTTGATAGACTTGAAATTCTTTACGGATCAGATTTTGAAACGGAGCTCGTTTCACCAAAAAATAAGCGACAATTCATGTCTTTGTTAAAAAGCATGAACCCTCAAATAGAAATAGAGAAAAGCATAACAAAATAAAAAGAGTGGTCATTCAACCACTCTTTTTATTTTGGATTCGTGATATAGGGATGCACATGAACGACACATAAATCGCGAAATTTTCCGTCGGCAGTTGTTACAATTACGATCGCTCGTCCTGCGTTTTTTCCTGTAATGATTGTTTTATTTTGCTGTGTATGAATCGTTATGATGTCAGGATTCATGTTTGTCCATATAAGCTCTTGATTTGTTGCATGTACAGGGAGGACAAAAGCGGATAATTCTGCACTTTGTCCCGCTTTTATTTTTAATTTATTTTTTTGCATGTGAACACCGATTACAGATACAACAGAAGGAGCAAGTGAAATTTGAGGTGAATTTGATTGTATGTTAAGACAAGAAGTATTTGTGATAGATGAAAAACGTTTCATATTTTGGTGTCGTAGTGATGCCATCATTCTGGAGTCTCCTTTCTGTATAAGAGTCGATACTAATACTATAACTGAATAGTGTTATAGTAAATTTAACGAAACATAAAGAAATTGTTAATTTCAAGGAGAAAATTGTCGAACAATGATTGAAAGAAAGGAACCTCCACTTTTATCATAAAAGCGGAGGTTCTCATTTTAAATTTATGCGGTTTTCTCAAACTCTTCAAACTGTTTTTCAACTTCTTTTGAAGGTTTTGTTAGTAAACTAACGATAATAATTGCAAGTAAACTTGCAGCAAATCCTGGAATCATTTCGTATAAAAAGTCTTTTAAAAACTTAAATTGTGTCCACGTAATAACAGTAGTAGCTCCAGCAATCATACCAGCTAGTGCACCCCATTTTGTCATACGTTTCCAATATAAGCTTAGTAAAACGACAGGTCCAAATGAAGAACCGAAACCAGCCCAAGCATACCCAACAAGTGCTAAGATTGTATCGTTTTGTTTAAATGCTAACCCGCACCCAATAAGGGCAATCACAAGAACAGCCATACGGCCGACAAATACAAGCTCGCGATCAGAAGCAGAACGTTTAAAGAATGTTCTATATAAGTCTTCTGTTACCGCACTTGAAGTAACAAGAAGCTGAGATGAGATTGTACTCATAATAGCTGCTAAAATAGCTGCTAATAAAAATCCAGTAATCAGTGGATGGAATAAAATCTTTCCTAGTTCAAGGAAAATCGTTTCAGGATTTGATAGTTTTAATCCTTCTTTTGAATAGTAAGCAATACCGATAAGACCAGTAAACATAGCTCCTACAACAGAGAAAATCATCCAGCTCATACCAATTCGGCGTGCGGCTTTAATTTCTTTTACAGAAGAAATCGCCATAAAGCGTACGATAATATGAGGTTGTCCAACATAACCAAGGCCCCATGCGAATAATGAAATAATGCCTAATACAGAAGTGCCTCTAAAAATATCTAATAATGCTGGATCAATAGATCGAATTGTACTGAATGCTGGACCAAGTCCATTTACATTCATAATTGTTACGACTGGAACAAGAATAAGAGCGACTACCATAATGATTCCTTGCACGAAATCTGTCCAACTTACAGCTAAGAAACCACCAAATAGTGTGTAAGCTACAACAACGCCTGCTACAATGAATAATCCAACATGATAATTCAGGCCAAATGAATTTTCGAATAATACAGCGCCTGAAACTAATCCTGAAGCTACATAAAAAGTAAAAAAGATCATAATAACAAGTCCAGATACTAGGCGTAACATATGAGATTTGTCATGGAAACGATGTTCTAAAAATTCTGGAATAGTAATGGAATTGTTTGCAAGTTCAGAGTAGGTACGTAAGCGAGGAGCGACATAGAGCCAGTTTGCGTATGCGCCAAGTGTTAGGCCAATCGCAATCCAACTGCTGCTTAATCCAACGCTAAACATTGCACCGGGTAAGCCCATTAAAAGCCAACCGCTCATATCGGATGCTCCAGCACTTAATGCTGTTACTGCGGGGCCTAGTGTACGCCCGCCAAGCATATAATCAGTTAAGTTGGATGTTCGTTTATAGGCGAAATAGCCGATAACTAACATCCCGAGCATGTAAATAGAGATAGAAGTTAAAGTTAACATCTGTGTACTCATGTAGTTCTCCTTCCGTTTGTAATGTCTTTTGATGAAATTTGCATATTTATAATCTATCATGATTATTCCAGGAAATCCATACACAAATACGAATTTTCTGAAATGTAAGCGTTTTTTGACAATGATTTATTTTTAGAATATATAATTTTCTGACAAAAAACCTTAATTTTAATAGAGTATTTATTATATTTACATAAAAATAGGTTGTTTTGTCAATATAATATTGAATGAAGAAAAAATAAAAATTTTAAAAAAAGTATTGACTTATGAAAAAAGTGAAGACTATAATGAGTGCAACTTAAAAAAATGCAAGCGTTGATGAAGAAGAGTACATATTATGAACATGTCAGAGAGCTGATGGTTGGTGCGAATCAGTATGGAATTAATATGGAATGGCCTTCGGAGCTTCCAAACCGAACCGAAAGAAGTAGGCTTTGGCGACATGATCTCATCGATACAAGAGACGCGTATTAACTTTTGATACGGTAAAGTGCGTTACATTTGTAACGAATGAAGGTGGCACCACGGGAGTACCCGTCCTTTTTATAGGATGAGTACTCCCTTTTTGTGTATAAATGCTTATTCAAAAAGGAGGATAATTTACCGGACTTTTTGAATATCCTGTATAAAAATAAATAAGTTAAATCGTTTAAGTAAGAAGAGTACGTATATTGGAGACGTTCCAGAGAGCCGGGGATAGGTGGGAGCCCGGTGCGGTGCCGTATGCGGAATGGACTTACGAGAGGTATGCTGAACAGAGATAAGTAGGCAACCCGGGTTCCGCCGTTACAAGGATAGGGTATATATTTTGTACCTGAATAAAGCGGGATGCTTTTGCATCCAACATGAGGTGGTACCACGGTAAATTTATCGTCCTCTACATATTTCGATATGTAGGGGACTTTTTTATTTTTCAGAGCGAGGTGAAAGACATGATAACGAAAGAAGAATTTATGACGCAAAAGAGACAAGGAAAAACATTTTTAGTAATCGATGAAGAAGAAGGAGATAGTGTCACGCCGATTTCTTTATATAGACGTATGAAAGGAAATAAGAAGTTTTTACTGGAAAGCTCGCAGCTTCATCAAGATAAGGGGCGTTATTCTTACTTAGGTTGTAACCCTTATGGAGAAGTGAAAAGTGTTGGCACGGAAGTAGAACGAACGATACATGGTCAAACTAAGAAACTGCAAAAAAATGTATTACCAGTATTGGAAGAAGTGCTCGCGCCATCGCAAGTAGAAAGTCCATTTCCATTTTGCGGAGGAGCTGTCGGATATATTGGCTATGATGTCATTCGGCAGTATGAAAATATTGGAGAGGAATTAGTTGACTCAGTAAACATTCCAGAAGTTCATGTATTACTGTACCGCGAGTTTATCGTGTACGATCATTTACGCCAAAAATTATCGTTTGTATATGTATACAAGGAAGAAGATTTATCTTCTTATGAAGAGGTGTACGAAAGATTACAAGTATATAAAATGACAGTACTGAACGGAGAAGAAGAGCAAGGAAACGAGGCAATATCATCTTTATCATTTACTTCTTCAGTAACAGAAAAAGAATTTTGCGAAATGGTAGAAACGGCGAAAGAATACATTCGTGCTGGAGATATTTTTCAAGTCGTATTATCCCAGCGTTTGCAAAGTGAATGTAAAGGGGATCCATTCGCGCTCTATCGTAAACTTCGGATTGCGAACCCGTCCCCATATATGTTTTATATCGATTTTCAAGATTATGTCGTACTCGGTTCTTCACCAGAAAGCTTGCTTTCAGTAAGAGACGATAAGGTGATGACAAATCCAATTGCAGGTACGAGACCACGAGGGAAAACAAGACAGGAGGATGAGGAAATCGCGAAAGAATTATTAGGAAATGAGAAAGAGCGGGCAGAACATATAATGCTTGTGGACTTAGGCAGAAATGATATCGGAAGAGTGAGTGAAATCGGCTCTGTTACGCTAGATAAATATATGAAAGTAGAGAAATACTCTCATGTTATGCACATTGTATCTGAAGTTTCCGGAACATTGCGAAAACAAACGAATGGTTTTAATGCCTTAGCTTATTGTTTACCGGCTGGGACAGTGTCTGGAGCACCAAAAATTAAAGCAATGGAAATTATAAATAAATTAGAAGGAGAAAAAAGAAATATATACGCTGGAGCTGTCGGATATATTGCCTTTTCAGGAAATCTTGATATGGCACTTGCGATTAGAACAATGGTTGTGAAGGACGAAAAAGCATACGTTCAAGCAGGAGCTGGTATCGTTTATGATTCAAATCCAATAGCTGAATATGAGGAAACGTTAAATAAAGCGAAAGCACTACTGGAGGTTATGAAATGATCGTACTCATTGATAATTATGATTCATTCACCTATAACTTGTATCAACTGTTAGGAGAATATGTAGAAGAGATTGTAGTTCTGCGTAATGATAAAGTAACGATTCAAGACCTTCAAGAGATGAAACCAAGAGCGATTATTCTTTCTCCAGGACCTGGAAAACCAGAGGATGCAGGGATTTGCATTGAGATGATTCAGCATTTTTATAAAGAAATCCCGATTCTTGGTATATGCCTTGGACATCAAGCTATTATTTCGGCATTTGGAGGAGAAATTGTAAGAGCGGATCGCATTAAACACGGGAAAACATCACGTGTGAAACATAATGGGACATCAATCTTTTCATATGTTACCCAGCCGCTGACGGCCATGCGTTATCATTCACTCGTCGCAGCACAAAATAGCCTGCCGCAATGCTTTGATGTATTAGCAACAGCGATGGATGACGGAGAAATTATGGCAGTTCGCCATAATTATTATCCACTCTTCGGTTTACAGTTTCATCCGGAATCGATTGCAACAGAAGAAGGCGGGAAGTTAATACGTGCATTTTTATCTCAAGTGAAAGAGGTGGAGAAAGTATGAATCATTATCTTCGTAAATTAGTAGAGGGACAAAATTTAACGGAGCAGGAAATGTATACAGCAGGTCTACTGTTATTAAGTGAAGATATATTAGAGAGTGAAATAGCCGCCTTTTTAGCATTGTTAAAGGCAAAGGGCGAAACAGCAGATGAAATATACGGTCTCGTCCGTGCTCTTCGGGAAAAAGCATTGCCATTTTCCAATCATATAAAAGGAGCGATGGATAATTGCGGAACAGGCGGTGACGGGGCGCAAACATTTAATATTAGTACAACGTCGGCATTTGTACTTGCAGGAGCCGATGTAAAGGTTGCAAAACATGGGAACCGTGCCGTTTCTAGTAAAACAGGAAGTGCTGATTTATTAGAGGAACTCGGTGTTAACATTAGTTGCACACCAAGCGAGATTGACCATTTATTAGAGAATGTTGGCATTGCCTTCTTGTTCGCACCAGCAATGCATCCAGCATTAAGACGCATTATGAAAATAAGAAAAGAATTAAATGTCCCGACAATCTTTAATTTAATCGGTCCGTTAACGAACCCGATTGATTTAGAAACGCAGTTTGTTGGGATATATAAACGAGATATGTTGTTACCTGTAGCAGAGGTACTACAAAAGCTCGGTAGAAAACAAGCGCTCGTTGTAAATGGAAGTGGCTTTTTAGATGAAGCATCCCTGCAAGGAGAAAACCACGTCGTCATTTTAAAAGATAACGAAATAATAGAAACGAGTATTGTTCCAGAAAAGTACGGATTTTCACGCGTGAGAAATGAAGAGATTAGAGGCGGAAATCCGAAAGAAAATGCGAAGATTACACTTCAGGTATTAAAAGGAGAAAAGAGTGTATACCGCGATACAGTTTTATTAAATGCAGGTCTTGCGCTTTTTGCAAATGGAAAAGCAGAAACGATTGGAGAAGGCATTCAATTAGCTGCTCATAGCATTGACTCAGGGAAAGCATTAACGAAATTACACTTATTAATTGCGGCGAGTCATGAAAAGTTAGAAAGGGTGAATTGAAATGGGAACAATTTTAGACAAAATTGTAGAGCAGAAGAAAAAAGAAGTCGCAGAATTATATGAAACATATACACCGGTGAAAGAGAAACGAAACGTGCACTCGCTTGTAGAGGCGCTGCAGCAATTTACAGTGATTGCAGAAGTGAAAAGAGCGTCGCCATCTAAAGGGGATATTAACTTACACGTTGATGTAACGAAACAAGTGAAAACGTATGAAGAATGCGGGGCTGGAGCTGCTTCCGTTTTAACAGACGGTCAATTTTTCAAAGGGTCTTTTCACGACTTAGAAACAGCAAGAGCACAAAGTAACATTCCGCTTTTATGTAAAGATTTTATAATCGATAAAGTTCAAATTGACCGAGCGTATGAAGCGGGAGCGGATCTTATTTTACTTATCGTTGCGGCATTGTCAAAAGAGAAGTTAAGGGAGCTTTACGAATACGTAATTGAAATGGGGCTAGAAGCAATAGTCGAAGTTCATGATGAAAGAGAATTAGAAATCGCACTAGAATTAAATCCGCATGTAATTGGCATTAATAACCGAAATTTAAAAACGTTTGAAGTAGATTTAGGTCAAACAGAAAAGCTCGGAAAACGATTAAATGAAGAAAACGTACTTTGGATTAGTGAAAGTGGTATTCACTCAAAAGAAGATATGATTCGTGTAAAACAAGCTGGTGCGAAAGGAGTATTAGTTGGAGAAGCGCTTATGACAACTGCTTCTATAAGTGACTTTTTTAAGGAGTGTAAGGTGAGAGTATGAAAGTGAAAATTTGCGGTATTACGGAGCTAGAAACAGCAAAAGTAGCTTGTGATTATGGTGCGGATGCGATCGGATTTGTATTTGCAAAAAGTAAACGGAAAATTGCTCCAGAGCAAGCGAAACAAATCATTAATGAGCTTCCAGCGTACGTAATGAAAATTGGTGTTTTTGTAAATGAATCGGTTGAAAGTATGCAAAAAATCGCAGCAGAGTGTGGTTTAACGCATGTACAATTACATGGGGATGAAGAGGATTACTATATCAAAAGATTGAATATTCCGTCTATAAAAGCTGTAGGAGTAGGATCAGAGGCAGATATTATAAAAGCGACAAGTTATGAAACGGATTATGTTTTATTTGACAGTCCGAAAGAAAAATTTCGGGGCGGGAATGGAAAAACATTTTCATGGAAGCTGCTTGAACATATTCCAAAAGAGTTGCAGAAGAAAACGATACTAGCTGGCGGACTGCACATTGGAAATATACAAGAAGCAATTCAAACAGTTCGGCCATATATGGTCGATGTTAGCAGCGGAGTGGAAACGGAAGGAAAGAAAGATATTGAGAAAATTAAACAATTTATTATAAAAGCGAAGGAGTGTTCCATATGAAATACGCATATCCAGATGAAAAAGGTCACTACGGTATATACGGAGGACGCTATGTTCCCGAAACGTTAATGCAATCTGTTTTAGAGCTAGAAGAAGCGTACAAAGAAGCAATGCAAGATGAAGCATTTCAGCAAGAATTAAATCAGTATTTACAAACGTATGTCGGAAGAGAAACACCACTTTATTTCGCAGAAAATATGACGAAGTATTGCGGCGGAGCGAAGATTTATTTGAAACGTGAAGATTTGAACCATACAGGAGCTCATAAAATTAACAATACAATTGGGCAGGCACTTCTAGCAGTTCGAATGGGCAAGAAGAAAGTTGTCGCTGAAACGGGAGCTGGGCAGCACGGAGTCGCAACAGCAACGGTATGTGCTTTGCTTGGTTTAGAATGCGTCATTTTTATGGGAGAAGAAGATGTAAAACGTCAAAAGTTAAATGTTTTTCGAATGGAGCTATTAGGAGCGAAAGTGGAAAGTGTGGCAGCAGGTAGTGGAACGTTAAAAGATGCGGTAAATGAGGCGCTTCGTTACTGGGTTGCACATGTGCATGATACGCACTATATTATGGGATCTGTTCTTGGACCGCATCCGTTTCCGCAAATTGTACGTGATTTCCAAAGTGTAATTGGGAAAGAAACGAAGAAGCAATATGAAGCATTAGAAGGGAAATTACCAGAAGCAGTTGTTGCTTGTATCGGCGGTGGTAGCAACGCGATGGGTATATTTTACCCATTTGTACACGATGAAGAAGTTGCTCTTTACGGTGTAGAAGCAGCGGGTAAAGGAACTCATACAGAGAAACATGCAGCGACTTTAACGAAAGGAAGCGTCGGTGTCTTACATGGTTCTATGATGTATCTTTTACAAAATGAAGAAGGACAAATTCAGGAAGCGCACTCTATTTCCGCAGGATTAGATTATCCAGGGGTTGGACCAGAACATAGCTTGTTAAAAGATATCGGCCGCGTTTCTTATCATGCAATAACAGATGAAGAAGCGTTAGAAGCCTTCCAATTATTAACGAAAAAAGAAGGAATTATTCCAGCGTTAGAAAGTTCACATGCTGTAGCGTATGCTCTTAAACTAGCACCGAAAATGAAGCAAGATGAAGGACTTGTCATTTGTTTATCAGGCCGCGGGGATAAAGATGTCGAAAGTATAAAACGTTATATGGAAGAGGTGTAAATGATGGGAGTAGAAAGAATTACAGTAGCGTTTCAAAATGGAAAAAAAGCATTTATCCCGTATGTAATGGGAGGAGATGGTGGTCTAGAAAAGTTAAAAGAACAAATTCGTTTTCTAGATGAAGCGGGAGCAAGCATTGTTGAAATTGGCATTCCTTTTTCTGATCCAGTTGCCGACGGACCGACAATTCAAAGAGCAGGAAAACGAGCGTTAGACAGAGGCATAACATTAAAAGGTATCTTTCAAGCATTAGCGGAAGTAAGGCAGGAAGTGCAAATTCCATTTGTACTTATGACCTATTTAAATCCTATTTTAGCTTTTGGAAAAGATCGCTTCATTGGAAGTTGTCTTGAAGCAGGCGTTGATGGAATTATTGTTCCAGACTTACCATATGAAGAACAAAACATTATCGCACCGCTTCTCCGTGATGCGAATATCGCCTTAATTCCACTTGTTACCGTAACAAGTCCAATTGAACGAATCGAAAAGATTACGAGTGAATCACAAGGCTTCGTATATGCGGTAACAGTAGCAGGTGTTACAGGGGTTAGACAAGACTTTAAGCAAGAGATTCATAGCTATTTAGAAAAAGTGAAATCACATGTTCATTTACCTGTAGTTGCGGGATTCGGTATTTCAACACCAGAGCAAATAGAGGACATAATTACGATATGTGACGGAGTTGTTGTAGGAAGTAAAGTCATTGAGTTATTAGAAAAAGAAAAGCAAGATGAAATTTGTGAGCTGATCGCTGCGGTGAAATAATAATAAGAGGCTTCCTACTAGGGGAGCCTCTTATTAAATTAGCTTAATGGATTCTCACCAAAACGTTCTGCTAGCTCGTTTTCATCTTCTTCCCAATCGAATTCGATTTCAGGTTCAGATGGATCGTATCCTTTTTCATCTAGTAATGATGAAAATTTGTCCCATATTTCATCAGATAAAGAATAACGAAAAAACGGCCGTTAAATTAATTGAATATTTTGTCATCTGTTATATAATAGTCACAATTGTATCCTTTAAGAAATGAGATGATGGTATGGCAATATTGTTGGCTCTTATTCCTATTATGATGATTTTTGTTTGTTTATTTGTGTTTAAACAAACGTCGTTAAAAGCTTCATTATTTTCTTATGCCGTCTGTGTTGGAATCGTTTTATTTACACCGATGTTTCGATTAGGAATAGGTGAGACTGTACATGCAACAATTAAAGGCGGATTAATTTGTTTTATTGTCGGTTACGTTTTGTTTTTTGGTATTTTTTTATTTCACCTTATGAATAAAATGGGGTATATCAATCAAGTTGCGCGGTTTATGGAACAAGTTACACACGATCGGTTATTACAAATGCTCCTTATGTGTTTCGGTATTTGTCCTCTTATTGAATCAGTAAGTGGATTTGGAATTGGGTTTATGGTGGCTGCTCCTATTTTTCTCTCCCTTGGCTATAAACCGTTCCAAGCGGTGTTATTATCTTTTATCGGTTTATTGGCAAGTTCATGGGGAGCGATGGCAACCGGAACAATTATCGGCTCACAACTTATCAATATGCCATTAACAAACTTAGGATCTAGCACAGCATTATTAAGCATTCCTATTTTTGCATACTTTGTCATCCTTTCTTTGTACGTAGTTGGTGGCTGGCAAGCAGTTAAGCAAAAATGGAAAGAAGGGTTCGGTTTTTTTCTCTTATTTTCTGTATCAATCTATCTTTCTAATACATATGTAAGTGTTGAATTAGCAGGGATTTTAAGTTCAATTGTTACGATTACATATGGCTTTCTCATCATTAAAATGACAGCGAAGCAAGGAAAGGAATTTTTATCGGAGCATGCTGCAACAGTAGAACGAGAAGTTTCTATTATAAAAATTATAAGCCCTTATTTATTTTTAACAGTTTGTATCTTACTTTCTCGTCTGATTCCATCGTTACACGATATGCTGAGGTCTTATGCTGTTCTTGATTTAAACTCATACTCGTATAAACTAGAATTATTGTATTCACCTGGGTTTTGGCTTGGTATTACATGTTTATTTACCATTATTTTCTTCCGTATTCCTTCTACTATTATTAAAGAATCTATCTCCCAAACAATAAAGCAGTGGATTCCTTTCGCAATTACGACGACAATGTTTATTGCCATTTCAGAATTAATGGGTGCAGCAGGTATGCATACATTATTAGCCGAAGCAGCTGGGCAAACATTTGGAACGTTATTTGTTTTTGTAGCACCTTTCATTGGTGGAATTGGCGGCTTTTTGACAGGGAGTAACGCAGGATCAAATGCGATGTTTATAAAACTACAAATGCAAACGGCACAGAACGTCGGGCTTCCGTGGCAATATGTAACAACCCTTCAAAATACAGCTTCTTCTGTAGCGACAATTGCTTGCCCATCACGGATTACATTAGGCGCCTATTTATGTAATATTCCGTTTCATGAGAATGAATTGTTGAAGAAGACAACATTAATGATTTTTGGAGCGGTGTTGATTGTAGTTGTGGAAGTAGTTGGTTGGTATGTATTACAGTGAAAGAGTTGAAGAAATTTTCGCGGCATATACCGCTTTGTTTTCTTACAAATCTGTAAGGTTTTTGTCACGTATTTAAATAGTACGAACTAGATGAGAGCATTATAATGACTAACAATAAAGCAATTATTTTGTATCAAAAAGTCCCAACGTATGGAGGTTTAAAATGAAAAAATATATTTTATCTTTAATACCATTTATCCTAGGAATCGGATGTTTAGTTAGCTTTAATACCATCGGCTCTAAAGTCGCAGCGGATGGTACTCTTGTAGAACCATTTTATTTACTACCAATGGGTTATTCATTGTTAGCTATCGGTATTATTAGTCTTTTTGTAAGTAAAATGAAAAAAGTGACTAAATAAAAAAGGGCCTTAGTAAGACCATAGCTATCAAGTTAACAAAAATAAACCAGATGCTGAAAAGTATCTGGTTTATTTTATACTATATATACATCAATTAAAAAACCGACATAAAGCTCCTCTTTTTAGGTGGGAGAGAGCATCTGGCCATGCATAGAAGCGGTCAGGGCCTTTTCTGCCACATGCGAAGTAAAAACAGAAAGAGCAAACGAGTGTAGGTTACTTGTTATTCTGCATCGCAGGGGGTTAGATACCGAAAAATTAAAATGGATTTATATAAAATAGAGAAAAATAGTTAATTATTTACAATTATAATATGGATGCGATAAAATTAGATTCAATATTCTGATTTATAGAGTATTTGTTATACATGTAAGGGGGATGGAAATGGAGGAGCATAAACCAAAAGTTCTAGTATTAGGATCATGCCATATGAGCGAGCATGAAGAGTTATTATCTGATAGGAGACAAGCAGAAATCGAGGGACTTGTTTCTTTATTGCAGAAGTTTAATCCAACAAAAATTGCGGTTGAAGCTATTACAGACTATCAGGATAAATTAAATGATAGTTTTAAACAGTATAAGTTAGATACATGTAAGTTAGTGTTGAATGAAATAGATCAAATCGGTTTTCGAATGGCTGCAAACTTACAGCATGAACAAATTTATGCAATTGATTGGATGGGCGGAAGCGACGTTATAGATTTTGGGGAAGTACATGAATGGGTAAAAGAGAACCAGCCACAACTTTTTGAGGAAATATTCGGTTGGGTACCCGAACTAGAAGAATTAACAGATGATAAGAGTGTTTTAGACTTTTATAAAGAATTGAATGATCCAGTATTACTTAATAAACTACATAAATTATACGTAAACATGGCACGTATAGGTGATTTTGGTCATTACGTCGGAATGGAATGGTTAACGTGGTGGTACAAAAGAAATTTAATTATGTACTCTAATATCGTTCGTTTAATTGATTCGCCTGAAGAGCGCATTTTATTTATAGTAGGTTCTTCACATTGCTCTATAGTCTCCAAGTTTCTTGAAGAAGGTGAAAATTGCGTAGTCGTATCACCACAAAAGTATCTTTATGAAAACCATCATGCATTGAAGTAAAAAAGGTATCCGAGCAAACATTGCTTGGATACCTTTTTCATATTTAAAATGAACTACCCCTTCTAATCTTATAAAAAACGTAGCTTATCAATGTAGAAATACAAGAAAAAAGCAAAGCTACACTAGAAAACGCAATGATGTACATATTGTATTTCATAACTTTTCCGATGAGTTGATTGCTGTCGTATTGAAAGAGTCCTGCTACTATATTGAATAAGAATAGTACAATAAACATCGCAATTACACCGTCTACTGAACCTTCTATATCTGGCTTACTTAAAGCAATATGCGCAGAGATGCAAATTGCGATAAATAAAAATAGCCAAAACGAAGGGTTAAATAAGTTGTTCATTGTAAATAAACTTTTTAATAAAAAGAATGCTGATAAAAACATATTTTGGATCATTTCTATATTGATAGAAGTAGATTGAGTCGTTGTTTCAAGCGTATGATTAAATAAAGAATACGACTCTGGTACGAAATAGTACATTAAAAGTATTAATGCAGTAATGCCAGAGAAAATGGGACCAATACCGATAAAGAAATTACCGATTCGTTGATATATATTTCCCCGGTTATATTGATGTTGTACGTAACCTAAAGCCCCGCCGCTTGTATTTGTCGGAAAGAACTGAGTCGCTACAATTTTATGCCCAAATAATACGCACATAATCGCATGTCCAAGCTCATGAATCGGGACACCAATCCACGCTGTTAAAAGGAAGCCTTTTCTTCCGAAAGCTCTCGACCAATATGTTCGTGTAAGTGATTCTAAATAGCCTAATATAAATCCGATTACAATGATGATGCCAATTAAAGAAAACAATTGGATCACGCTCGTAAGGAATATTTGAAATAGTGAGTTTGCGAATTCCATCGTCTTCCATCCAATCTTTTTATAGTGTTAAAAATATTGTTATATATATATCAATTTAAAAAACGACATAAACCCCCTCTTTTTAGATGGGAGAGAGCATCTGGTCATGCATAGAAGCGGTCAGGGCCCTTTTCTGCCACATGCGAAGTAAAAACAGAAATGGCAAACGAGTGCAGGTTATACTTTTTATTCTGCATAGCAGGAATTTAGATGTCGAAAAATTAAAATGGATTTATATAGCTATTTTTCATAATAGCATTATTTTTATAGATTGCTAACCTATATATATTTGCTTTCGTTGTTCATTTCAAAAGAAAGATTTCATATTATTTTTCTTGTAGTCATGTTTTATGTCCAAAAACATATATTGAATTTGTAACAGCTTAGAAGATATATGCCTAAGGGGGATGATAGAATGACGTGTCCGAGCTGTAATGCGGAGAATACAGATGAAGCAAAATTTTGTGGGAATTGTGGGCGAGCATTGACAGAGCAAGTAGTAGAAAGCGGTGTGAAGGAAGAAGAGCAGCAATTATCACGAACGGCACCTGTACAGGCAAGTCGTTCAAATGAAACGGTAGAACAGGCAAAACAATTTGCGAGTGGATATTTTCAATTCTTTAAAAATGCTTTAAAAGCGCCTACAGCAATTATGAAAAGTGGACACATTGAAGTGCGAAATGGAATTGTAAGTCTTGTGCTTATTTGCTTTTTAGGAGCATGTATTTTTTATCGAATGATGAGTGCGGCGACAGCGGTTACGAGGACGCTTGTGGCGGATGTAGCTACTCCTTCATTTTTTGGAGAGTCTGCAACGGTCTTTTTCTTTTTACTAATTTTAACGATTTTTATTGGATTTATTATTTTTGTAAGTGGCAAGCTTATGAGATCATCTTTTTCTTTTTTAGAGGCACTTGGTATATGGGGAACGGTAGCGACACCAGTGGTTGCTTTATTAGTAATAGCTTTTCTTTTTAGTTTCTTATTAATCTTTTTATTGCCACTTTTACTATGGATTGCTGTAACTTGTATGAGCATGAGTACAATTGTATCTATATTAAAGTTAGATAGAGGCGGATTAGATCCAGTTTATACGCTTATTATCGCAAATATTTGTATTGGAATTGCAACATGGATTGTACTTTGGTCGTACATTAGGACAGTAATTGAGGCCTTAACTAGCGGATTGACAGGCTTTTAGTAAATAAACGAGAAAACCATATCATAGATACTATGTGAGAAAGTATTTAAAACAGGTACAGTGGTGATTATGCTGGTGTACCTTTTTCTATTTGGACGGTAAAAAGGGAGTAGATATTATATAAGGAATTTGTAAAGAAAAAAGTGTTATTTAAAGCGAATTTGGAGAATGTAAAGAGTAGAGTGGAATAAAGGAGTGGTAAAGTGAACTATGTAATTATTGGCGGAGATGCAGCTGGTATGAGTGCGGCAATGCAAATTATTAGGAATGATAAAGATGCGAATGTTGTTACACTAGAAAAAGGTGAAATATACTCATATGCACAGTGCGGGCTCCCGTACGTTATTAGCGGTGTGATTACTTCTACTGAGAAATTAATTGCAAGAGATGTTACAGTATTTCGTGATAAATACGGGATTGATGCAAAGGTGCATCATGAGGTGACACGAATTGATACTGAAAATAAAATTGTCCATGGTATACATACAAATACAAAAGATGTATTTCAATATAAATATGATCGTTTACTAATTGCAACGGGAGTTAGACCTGTTATGCCAGATTGGGAAGGGGGAAATCTACAAGGAGTTCACCTTTTGAAAACCATTCCAGATGCCCATAGAATACTGGAGACGTTAAAAGAACAGCATGTGAAGCAAGTTACGATTATTGGCGGCGGAGCCATTGGTCTTGAAATGGCTGAAACGTTTGTAGAGCTTGGAAAAAAGGTGAGAATGATTGAACGAAATGATCATATTGGCACACTTTATGATGCTGATATGGCAGCCTATATACATGAAGAAGCAGCGAAACATCATATTGAAATTTTAACAAATGAAAATGTGAAAGCTTTTACAGGAAAAGGAAAAGTAGAATGGATTGAAACAGATAAAGGAACATATAAAACAGATCTTGTATTAGTATCCGTTGGTGTAAAACCGAATACAGATTTTCTTGAAGGGACCAATATAAGCACCAATAACAAAGGGGCTATAGAAGTAAATGCCTATATGCAAACAAATGTGGAAGACATTTATGCAGCTGGAGATTGCGCAACGCACTATCATCTGATAAAAGAAACTCAAGATCATATTCCGATCGGTACTACTGCGAATAAGCAAGGCCGACTTGCCGGACTCAATATGATTGATAAAAGAAGATCATTTAAAGGAACTCTCGGAACTAGTATTATCAAATTTATGGGGCTCACATTAGCGAGAACGGGTTTAAATGAAAAAGAAGCAAGTGGACTGAAAATACCATATAAAACGGTGAAGATAGATTCAACAAATATGGCCGGTTATTATCCAAGTGCCACAAAGCTTTATGTGAAATTACTGTATCGCTCTGATACAAAACAACTGTTAGGCGGACAAGTAATCGGAGAAGAAGGCGTGGATAAACGAATTGATGTCATCGCCATGGCACTATTTCATAAGATGAGCATTCATGATTTAGAGGATGTCGATTTAAGTTATTCGCCGCCATACAACAGTGTTTGGGATCCAATTCAACAAGCAGCAAGGCGAGCGGAATAGCACTTTTACAGAAGTGCTATTTTTCGTTTTGAAAACATCAAATTATAAAAAAGAGATAGGAAATCATATTTTTCCTTGAAAAAGGTAGTGCTTATCCATTATATTTTCATATAGTATTTATTTTTTTCATACATAAGAAGTAAGATTTATAGACAAAAGGCTAGCAATGAATGGTGCAGGAGGATTAGAAATGTCGATAAATATGAAAACAGTAGAAGAATGGATTGTAGAATCAAATGCAAGACAAGAGGAGGACTTGGGAGAAGTTGTCCAAGAAATGAAGGAATTATGTATTGCGATTGATAACGCTACATTAATTTACCCGAAACATGTATTTTGTTTTGGAAAAAAAGCTGAGGTATTCTTTTTCTTCCAAGATCATGTTGTCGTTGGTCAGACGCAAGAAGAATATATTCAAGTTGAAAAATTAAAGTACGAAGATATTACAGATACAAGCCTGAAAACAAATGATAAAAATACAACATTACAGCTAGAGTTCTCTAACGGAAAATCTATTATGCTAGATAGTTTAAATGATAACTGTGGCGCGAAGAATTGGCTGTTTGCAAGACAGATTAAGAGTATATTCAAGTTGATTTAGTAGTGAAAGCAGACCTTAGGAGGTCTGCTTTTTTCATTTACACCCTACTATACAAAGGCAGCCTTTTTCCTCATGAAATTCTACATGCTGAAATCCAGTAGTATAAAAAAGGTTCACTAATTCTTCGGTTGTTTTTAAATTTTGCATATGATAATTGATTTTAAAGGTTTCAGCAACAATTAGAAAGGAGCCATTCGGTTTTAGCACGCGGAAAACTTCTTGTACATCATTCTTTAAATCAGGCCAAAAATAATGGGTTTGAAAGGCAGTAATAAGATCGAAAAAGTTATCACGAAATGGAATAGAAGATACGCTTGCTTGATGAATCATTACCTTTTCATTTTTTACATCTTTTATATTGGTTTTTATTGAATTCTCGACAGCTTTTTCCGAGTAATCAATCCCGTATATTTTTCCGGCGGGAGTCATCTTGGAAAGGGTATGTATCGTTTTACCGCCGCCGCAGCCAATATCTAGTATGACCGCATCTTTACGTACATTTATTTTTTGCAAAGCCCAATTTGTTAATCTTGTATGTGCAGTATTCATAATACAAAGCATGGAAGAACCGATGGAACCTCTAGGGTTTTTAGCCTGTTCAATTAATTTTTGTAATACGCTCAACCTTATCTCTCCTTATATATATAAAATGAAATTCTTAAATTTGTATATTCGCTTTAGATAATTCAAATCCTTTAAAAAAATCTGCCCTATGCTAGTACAATGTACGAAGCATAGGGCAGATTTTTAACTATGCAAATATCCTTTTAACCAAGTGCGAGGGCGATGGAAACCAACGGGAATTTGAATAAGAGTGGTTTTTCGAGTTGTATCAATTTCATATAATGTATCACAAAGGTTGACATCAAATCCTAAGAGCGGGTGCCCTCCCATACCCATTGAAGAGGCAGCTAAGACGAGCCTATGAACAAGGATACCGGCTTCCATTTGTTGAATCCGGTATCCTCTATATCCGAAATCATTTTTAAAATAATCTTTATTACCTATTACATGCAGACAGAGTGGTACTTGGAAGAGGTTCACATTATCCATAGTCATACCTGAATGTAGGGGATAACGAAGGTCCCCGGCTTGGATCTGTCCTAATGTGTGTGTGTTACCGTTATAGGAATAGGACCCATTTGGTATGCCGTCTACGTTATAAAAGCATCCATACAGTGAGACGCGTGCTTTTGGATGAATATGTTTTCCATCTAAATCATTTTGATAAGGAAAAGAAAGACATGCTTCTTGAAGTAAGGCAGCGAGTTGTGTTTGATTTAATTTCTTTAAGGAAAAATCTACATCAGGTGAATAACGCTTTTGGCAAACAGTTGCGAAATCGTATGATAATCGCTGCAGCTTGGGTAGCGCTAAAGTTTGTGTGTGATGTGGAACGGTTGTTTCTTCTGTTACAGTTCGAAACTGTTCTGTTGATTCTAGTATGGATGCTGCATTCATTTTGGTTATAATCGGATGCTCGGTAATATTTTTGGAGCGAACAAAGTGCTCATGTTGCAGAAGAGGAAGCTGCCCTGATAGCTCATAAGATGTGACATTTACGCCGGATATGTTATCTTGGTAAAACCATGTATCGGTACGTTGAGTAGATAAAGGAATAACAGCATACACGCTTTCCTCTTGTTCATGTAGTCCAAGTAAATGATTAATTGCTCGATCTAGAAATTGATAATACACACCAGATGTATAGCCGAATTGTTTAGAGGATTCTAGTAATTGACCAATGAGGACACCGGTATCTAGACCTTGGAGACGATAAGAAAAATTATTATATTTAAAGAAGTTTTTCCAAAACATTGTTGATACAAAGGCGGCGCCAAAACAAGCAGATAGATTGCAGCGATTTCCGAGTGCTTCCGTGAGATAAGAGTCAAAGTTTCCTTCGCGCAGTAAAACGAGGCGATGATGTGCTGCGTCATAATGGTAGATTCCATGTGGGTAATGACTGAGCTTTAAATATACATATAATTCATTTGGATATAAAGCTCCGCCAGAAGGAATAAATCTTCGAAATATACTTGCTGAGTTTTGCTCTTCTAAGTCGAAAGAAGGCTGGCACAATTGAGTAAGACCAAATGTATACCAAAGGCAATGTCCGATTTGCTCTAAAGTAGGTTCGCTAGATATATTTTGATTTCGTAATGTTAACGGTATGTCTAGAGAAAGAGGAATGACGGGTAAATTCCGGTATAATTTATAGGGAAGCGGGGCATCGTCCCAATCAACTTCCTTATTTTCAAACATAATTTCATCGATAGAAAAATGTAAATGGTGTAGAAATGTTTCTAGTTGCATCAACAATCGGCCTCCTTATTAGGAATACCCCTACCTTAATATTTAGCAAAAGAAAAGGAAGAGAGGTAGGGGGACAGAGAAAGTTCTACTGTTTAACGTTTCACTTTATCATAGCTTATGGAAATGGGTGTGGATGTTGGTTTAGTTGTTTAAATGTAAGTGGCTCATCGGTATATCCAAGTTTCATTGGTACGGTAAGTGCTCTTTGTAGTCCTGTTGTACGAGTGAGGTGATGACCAAATGTCATTGGTAACATACCAGGAATCAGTACTTTCACACAAGATAATCCATTTTTCTCTATGAGAGGAACAGTTTGATCAATGACGATGACTTCAAGTCCAGATTGGTGTAATCGATCTAAAAGATGGCGCAAATCTGAAGTTAAATCTCTATTGGTAGATTTTAGATGATTCATTTGTTGAAATGTTTTTTGTACAGTACGATCGTCGTTTAATAAAAAATGAAAGCGTTCTTCGGCCTCTGGTAAGCCATATAGCATACTATGATCTTCCATTTGGGTGACAAGATAGGGATCAAGTAAACATTGTTCGTATTTTTGTCTGTTTGTTTCCAAATTCTCATCCATGATAAGTAACATACCTGCTAATTCATGGATCGCATTTTTAATAGCCCGTAGTGGTTCCATATGGGCGCCGCCTGCACAGACGAGATTCATTCCATCTTGTTTTGTATTTTTGGCAATAGCCCATATGCTTGGAATACCGTGCTCCATCGTTGCATCAAAAACATGTAAATCATAGCCTGTAATCGTGTGCATTCGTTCGATCATCCATTGTAATTCCACATCGTCCGCAGAAGCTAGATCAAGGCGGGGAAGTGGCAATTGTGCATACCAAGTTAGCAAGAAAGCATCGCGTTCGACTATTTCTAAAATACCATGGAAAATCGCTTCTTCTAAACTACCTCCAATTGCACAGCCGTTTGAAGTTTCGTAGACAAAGGCGTCTCTGTGTCCTAGACTATAATACGCAATAGATTCCGGGACTAAAACTGGACGGTTTTGTAATAAAGAATACGCCCATACCCAATCTTGAGGGTAATCAGGATCAAATGGTTTGAACGGGAAGTCTGCTCTTCTATAATGTTCAGCTGTATGTACACCAATTGTGAGAGGATTGATGGCAGTATTTTCAAAATCTCGGTAGCTACCATGAACATTTGTCCGTTTCCCGCGAGGCGCCATTCCGCAATATCTTTCTAATCCTTCTAAAATAGCCGTTGCCTCGCTAATTGCGAACGAATGGGTTCGACCTGCAACTCCTTCATTACCGAGGAGTAACGGCATATTTACAATGACATCAGCGAATGGTAATAAGGTATGTTGCATTTTCCCGTTTAAAAGTCCAGTCCGATAATCTAAATAATCTTTAGCCAAAAATGTATTTAAATCTTTGATAGAACGACACCGGTAACTTTCATCGTTCGTTTTAAAGCTTGGTTGTAGCGAAAGTGAGGCAGCAGCTGCAGAGTCGTCACGTATTGTGCTACACACCGGGCATAGAGGATCGGGAAGAAATGGATGACGTGAAGCTTGGAATGTTTGCAAGTTAAGAAAAATTAGCTCTTCAGCTAAAGAGGTATGCCCTTTGGATAGTATCTTTTCTGTTTCAGCCTGAATAAGGTGGCACATTTGCAGTAATCCAGTTTGTGTTGCACATATATCTCGCTGTATGACATCATCTGTTTTTAAGGAATATTTCCGTTGTAATTGCCACATTTCTTTTTGGTCAAAGCTAGCGATAAAACGTCTTGCATCAGCACAATGGGAACATCCCGGTTGATTCGGCCTAACATAAGGGCCAATAATCCCTTCACCAAATGAAGTAAAGCCACGAAGCCAAGGGATGTTAGCAGAGCGAAAGATTTCTTCAGCTGTATGATGTATAGAGAGAGGAGAACCATCGTGTAATACGAGAGCGAGATGAATATTTTCAGGGAGGGATTCTTCAAGTGTATGTCGATGAATGATAGGATAGTGAACAGATAATTGCTGATTTACATAGTCTGCAAGTAGGCCGTCTCCTACAATTAATATTTTACGATCCATCAGTCTACCTCCTCTTTTATTACCACACCAATTACACCGCCTAATCCTTCTTGTAAAAATGGTTCAATTGCTAGATCGAGGATGTAGGGGTGAAGATTATGTTCTTTTAAATGCTGTAAGGCTAATTGTAAAGAATTTAACTGTGGAATCTCTTCTTCTTCTTGTACTTCAATTCTAAATGAATTTGTATATGAATTTGTATCATGTAAAAGGACAGATGAATCCCATAATATAGTAGAGTTATAGGGGACATCTTGGTTCTGGATATGGAGTAGTGCTTGTTGCAATGCGCTTCTTAGTGCTAATGTCACATTTAGATTGGCACTGCCATACCACTGATTGTGTACGCGGACCCAAACAACAGGGAAACCTAGTATTTCTTCACCAATTCCTATTTGTGGTGTCCCGTGTATGACGCGGAGTGCATCTAAGTAAAAGCGGCAATGTTTATCATGAATTTCTGTTAATTGCAGTGGCATAATTTCTTCAGTTTGACTTTGTTGCCTTGTATTCAATGTGTGTGCTAAATAATGTTGTAATGAGCGATACACCCCTTCTAATATTGTTTCTCCAGCTCCAATTCCGATAAACTCATCTTGTTCAGGAAGAAGAAAATCAATCATTTGAGTTACGTATGCTTCAATTCCAGTTAGGCCTGCTTCGCGCCTTGCTTCGTTATGAGTCAATCCGCCGCAAATGATAGTAGGGAGGAGCGTAGTAGGCCCTTCTGATAATGGATTTGCGACTTGAATATAACATTGAGACAACGGTAATTGCTGTAAGTCTCGTTCATCCCATATATGAAAAATGCCAGAAGTGCTTGAAGTTAACTTATCAAAAAAATGAAAAAGGTCGTTCGAATGATTTGGGTTTGCATGTCGTTCGAGAATTGTATCAAGGTCTTGTATCATTTCTATCGTAAAGTTTTTAGTGGCGATAAGCGGATGTTTAATAAAATGATGCCAATTGCCTTCAAGCGTTTCTAGATTTAGTAAAAAGAATTGCTTGTTTTTCTCCCTGCTTGAAGCACCTGTAACATGTTTAAATAACTCAAAAACAATAATATTTGCTAACATAGCGCCAGCAATTGGAGAGAAGGGTTCTGGTGATTGATCTTGTTGAAGGGCGGTTTCATGCATACGGTGCCATGCTGATTCCCAGCATTCTTCAGAATCTGAAGTAATGACAGGGCCTGCCAAACCTACTTGCTGCAAATATAGAACAGGAATTAAGTTTTTCTGTTCTTCTCTACAAATTGCGTGTAGAGCTCGCAATTTTTCAATATTGCCATTTTGAGATACATATAGAATCCAATCAAAAGGCTGGAAAACTTCCTGCAAAGAACAATCTCTCGTTTTATCTATTTCATGAACACATACATTTTGATCGGTAGCGTGGGCTTTTTGGATCAGTTCGTTTAGCCGAGAGCGATTTGTTGCATCAGTATCAGTAATAAGATAGTGAAATTCGGGTAACCCAGATTCAAGTAAAGAAGAAATTAATGAAGTGAAAATAGAACCAGATCCGATTGCTAAAACTTTAGCTTGTCGGTACATTTGAAATTTTAGGGCACCTGAGTGAGAGGACGTCTCTAAAAATTCAATTTGCGATGCGTACCTTTCAAGTAATGTATCCTCTAATTGATGAGGAGAATCTTGACTTACATCTCGGACAAAACCATTTTGGTACAAAAGTTCTCCAATTTCAAATACCCTATTTTGATAAGGGAGGGGGAGGCCATTTGTTAGTTCTTCCAAAGTGTGATCCCCATTAAACATAGGCATTAATTTTTCAATCCATTCATAAATACCGTTACCTTCCATTCGGAACGAACTGGAGTTATTTCTAAAATAGACACCCCCGTTTGAGTCGGGGAGGAAAAAGGTATCTTTGTTCATTTTTAGTTTTGTGGAAGCTCGCAGAGCACTCATTGTATTCCTCCTTATGAGCTAATTTTTCTAGGCGCACATTATTAGTGTATGTACTGTGATTTGTCCCTTATGAATTTGGAAAGGTTACTAGTATTTTCGTGTCCGTGTAATAAAAAAGGCTGCATGAAAGATCGAATACATCGATTCTTTCATGCAGCCAGTATGATTTAGAAAGTCTATCAACCTTCTAATAATAATGATTTTGGATCTTCAAGCATATCTTTAACAGCAACAAGGAAGCTAACTGCTTCTTTACCATCGACAATACGGTGATCGTAAGATAGTGCAAGGTACATCATTGGACGGTTTTCCATACGCTCGTTATCGATTGCAACTGGGCGTACTTGGATTTTATGCATTCCTAGAATACCTACTTGTGGGCTGTTTAGGATTGGTGTCGACATTAGAGAACCGAACACGCCACCGTTTGTAATTGTAAATGTGCCACCTTGTAGTTCTTTTAATGTAAGTTTGTTATCACGTGCTTTTTTACCTAGTTCGCGAATTTCGCTTTCGATTTCAGCGAAGTTCAATTGGTTTGCATCACGCACAACAGGAACAACTAATCCATCTGGAGCTGCTACAGCGATTCCGATATCATAGAATTTTTTAATGATAAGCTCGTCACCTTGAATTTCAGCATTTAACAATGGGAATTGTTTTAATGCTGCAACAACTGCTTTTGTGAAGAATGACATAAAGCCAAGACGAACATCATGTTTTTTCTCGAAAGCATCTTTGCGTTCTTTACGTAATTCCATGATTGCACTCATATCAACTTCGTTAAATGTAGTTAACATAGCAGATGTTTGTTGAACTTCTACAAGACGTTTTGCAATTGTTTGACGGCGGCGGGACATTTTCACGCGCTCAACTGGTTTTTCGAATTCAGTTTTTGCAACTGGAGCTGGACTTTGTTTTGGAGCAGCCGGTGCTTCTTTCGGTGCTGCAGCGTGAGCTTGTACATCATGTGGTCTCACGCGTCCAAGTGGATCAGTGCTGCGTACTTCATTTAAGTCAATTCCTAATTCACGTGCCATTTTTCTAGCAGCCGGTGATGCGATAGGGCGGTCTGTATTTGGAAGACCTTGTAAAGCTGTTGTGCTTGGTGCAGCACTTGGAGCCGCAGCTTTTGGTGCTTCAGTAACTTCTTGTTTTGGTTGTTCTGGAGCTGCTGCTGGAGCAGGTGTACTTACTGCTGCGCCGTTTGCATCTAAAATAGCGATAGTAGCGCCAACTTCAACTGTATCTCCAGGCTCTCCTAGTAGTTGTGTTACAATACCTGAATCTTCTGCAATGATTTCTACATTGACTTTATCCGTCTCAAGCTCAACAACGCTGCCACCTTTCTCAACTTTGTCGCCTACGTTGATAAGCCATTGTGAAATAGTTCCTTCTGAAATAGATTCTGCAAGCTCAGGTACTTTAATTTCGATCATTTTAAATGTCCTCCCCTTATTTGCCTAACGGTGTGTTTTGTCTTCTTTTTTCTTCGGTAATCTCCAGTTTTTAGCCCGACTTGGGCAGAGTATCTGCCCAAGTCAAGCCAGAAAAATTCATTGTTACTTTTAGTTGCTGTAAACTTCAATTTCTTGTTTATCTTGACGGAAGTTGTATTTCACGTCTAAAGAGTGTGCAACAATTAGTTCTTGCTCAGCTTTATGAGCAAATGGATCGCCACCAGATGGGCTAGAACGATCTGGGCGTCCAATGTAACCAGTTTTCACTTTATCGCCAGCTAGTTCGAACAGAATTGGAGCCATGTAATGCCATGCGCCCATATTGCGAGGTTCTTCTTGAACCCAAATAATTTCTTCTAAGTTTTTAAAGCGTTTCATAATAGATTGAACTTTTTCAGCAGGGAATGGGTACAATTGCTCAATGCGAACGATATGAAGTTCATCTAAGTTGTACTCATGTTTACCAGATTCGATTTCTGCTGCTAAATCAATAGCCATTTTACCTGTACTTAAAACAAGACGTTTTACTTTGTTTGGTTTTGTACCAAGGTTTTCTTGCTCTAAAGCAGGTTGGAAACGTCCTTCACTTAACTGGCTACCTGCTGAAAGTGTAAGTGGGTGACGTAATAAGCTTTTCGGTGTCATAATTACTAACGGTCGAACAGCTTCTGTTCCTAAGATAGATGCTTGACGGCGCAAGATATGGAAGTATTGTGCCGCACTTGTTAAGTTTGCAACTGTCCAGTTGTTTTCTGCAGCTAATTGTAGGAAACGTTCTGGACGAGCGCTAGAGTGCTCTGGTCCTTGACCTTCATAACCGTGAGGTAATAGAAGAACTAGACCTGATTTTTGACCCCATTTTGCTCTTCCTGCTGAAACATATTGATCAAATAATGCTTGTGCAGTATTTGAGAAGTCACCGTATTGTGCTTCCCACATAACAAGAGTTTCTGGAGCGAACACATTGTAACCATATTCATAACCAACAACAGCAGCCTCTGATAACGGACTGTTATGAACAGAGAATGATGCGTTAATATTAGGCAAACGATGTAACGGTGAATATGTTTCGTTTGTTTCTGTATCATGTAATACGATATGACGGTGTGCGAACGTACCACGTTGTGAATCTTGACCAGTTAAACGAATTGGCGTACCTTCTTGTAAAATAGAAGCGAATGCTAACGATTCAGCAAGTGCCCACTCAATTTTACCGTTCTCTTCAAGAGCATCTTTACGGCGCTCAAGAATTTTCTTCACTTTCGGATATACGTTAAAGCCTTCAGGCCAAGTTAAAAGACCTTCATTAATTGTACGAAGTGTGTCAAGCGGAATACCAGTATCAATCGGTTGAATTCCTCTTGCAACAACGTCTGGAACTTTAACGTGAATTGCTGCATCACCCGTATCAGCTGGTGGTACTTGTGCGTATTCAGCTTTTAATTGTTCTTGAATAAACTGCGTAATTGTTTCAACCTCATCTGCATTTAGAACGCCTTCAGCTTGTAATTGATCTGCATAAATCGCTCTTACAGTTGGGTGCTTTTTAATTTTCTTATAAACTTGTGGTTGTGTAACTGCTGGATCATCCATTTCATTATGACCATAGCGACGATAACCGATTAAGTCGATTAAGAAATCTTTCTTGAAACGCGTGCGATATTGAATCGCAAGGTTAGCAGCAGCAAGACAAGCTTCAGGGTCATCAGCATTCACATGAACAATCGGAATATCGAACCCTTTAGCAAGATCACTTGAATATTTTGTAGAACGAGAATCATAGCTATCTGTTGTAAAACCAACTGCGTTATTTGCAATAACATGAATTGTTCCGCCAGTTTGATATGCGTTTAATCTGCTTAAGTTCAATGTTTCAGATACGATACCTTGACCAGGGAATGCAGCATCACCATGAACTAAAATTACGAAAGATTTTGAAACATCTTGCTCAGGATAACCAGATGTTTTGCGATTTTCTTGAGCAGCACGTGCATAACCTTCAACAACTGGGTTAACAAATTCAAGGTGACTTGGATTGTTCGCTAATGTAACACGTGTATGTGCATCTTCAGAGCCAACAACTTGTTCTCTACCTAAATGGTATTTCACGTCGCCAGTCCAGCCAGCATTACTATTTACACCTTCTATAGTTGCATGTTTAAACTCAGCGAACATGTGACTATATGGTTTTTCTAATACGTGAGCGAGAACGCTTAGACGGCCGCGGTGAGCCATACCAATCATTACGTCGTTTACGCCGCCCTTAGTACCTTCAGCAATAACTTCATCCAGTACAGGCACAAGCATATCAACGCCTTCTATAGAGAAACGTTTTTGCCCAACAAATGTTTTATGCAAAAATTGCTCGAAACTTTCAACCGCTGTTAAGCGTTTCAAGAGAGCAGTTCGTTTTTTATTTGTTAATGGTTGACGCAAGGAATTTGATTCCACCATTTGATGCAACCACGCGCGTTCTTCACTATCTTGTACATGAGAAAATTCATAGGCTAAAGATTTTGTATAAACATCTTTTAATCTATTAATTACATCAAGAGCTGTGTGAATACCATTTGGTGCATCTGACCATACTGTTTTTGCTGGAATCGCTTTCAAATCTGCATCGCTTAATTCGTGCATGAGAGATTGTCCATCAGCAGGCTCTTCCATTGGATTAATATGAGCCGATAGATGCCCGAATGAACGGATATTCTCTACAACTTGCACTGCTTTAAGAATTTTTTCAATGTTTCCTGTGTTTTGAGGAGAAAAATTTGTTTCCTTGTTGTCCCCTGTTACGACATCTGCTTGGAATGGAGGAGCTCCAAAAGTTGCAAAAAGCTCTTGTAATTCCGGATCAACAGAACCTTCTCCCGTCATGTAACGATCATACTGTTCAATAACATAGCCAAGGTTCGGACCATAGAATTTGGCCCAAGGGTTTGTCGTTGTATTCTTCCTCGTCATTTGATTAAACCTCCCAATGCATGTAATCCTTTTTTTATACAAAAAGGATGCATTTTGCTCTTTTCATAATTGATGAACCAGTAATGAATGTAAATGTTATCTTTACTCATATGTTATTACAATAATTTACATAATACCAAACATTATTACTTATCCGTTTTGTGAAAAAACATTCACAATTACTTATCACCTAAGTTAATCTTTCATGTTGTAAACTAATTTTAAGGAAAAAACAGGTGAATTCATTTGGTATACCTGTATTTAAAACGAAAGTCGCCGGATTAAGATACAGGTTAAATTATTAGAATTTTTCGCCAAAAGGACATTTGATTTATGTATATTAAAATAATAAGCGCTTTCAAGAATATTATACAACAATATAACGGAATATAGTGTAAAAAATAAAAAATTATGAATTTATCATAAACTTTATTTCGATAGTGTTAAATATTGAAAGGAAAAATGAAGTATTTGCTTATAAGTGGTGATTATAAATAAAAAATGGTTGATAAATCGTTCGTTTTTGCAAATATAGCAGAAAAATGCTTGAAAACGGTAACGTATTTTATTCATATGTGAGAAAGAATGAAATATTTTAAAAAGATAAAGGGCATATAACAATATTAATTTTTCCTAATGATGAATGATTGCTATAGTAAATTTCTTTATGTAGATTAAGTAATGATGAAATGAAATATCTTAACAGAATAGTTTAGAGTGTTCTTATTTGTTATTATTATCTATTTTTATGATATTCAACAATGATTTAAAATAAAAAATTGGCTATATATACATCAATTAAAAAACCGATATAAAACCCATCTTTTTAGGTGGGAGAGAGGATCTGGCCATGCATAGAAGCGGTCAGTGCCTTTTTCAGCCACATGCGAAGGAAAAACAGAAAGAGCAAACGAGTGGAGGTTACTTTTTATTCTGCATAGCAGGAATGTAGATGTCGAAAAATGAAAAGGGATTTATATAAAAATATTATATTAAAAATAGGCAGGAGAGAAATATGCAAGTAAAGTGGTTTGATGAAAGAGACTAATTGTTTGATTGGAAAATTAGTTTCTTTTTTTGTGAATACAGTTTGCATATGAGCAGAATTACTTCATTCATTATAAAAATAATCTTGATTAAAAAGAAAAGGTAGGAGTAGGGAGGTTTGAGGAGTTTATGTAAAGTAAACTTGACGTAAAGTTTGCTTTACATTTATACTCTGTGTAAGGAGGAGGGGAATATTTCCTTGGAAAACAAAATGGTAGAGTACAGAAAAAAATTTGGCCTGTCACAAGAGAAGTTAGCTGAAAAACTTGGCGTTTCTAGACAGACTATTATTTCAATTGAAAAAGGAAAATATGATCCATCACTTCCTTTAGCATTTGAAATTGCGAAAACATTTCAGACAACGATAGAAAATGTATTTATTTATGAAGGGAAAGAGAAGTAAATCTACATAAGGGGGAAATAAAGATGAACTACTCACAAAAGTATTTTTTGATTATGGGGATTATCTTTTCGGCTATGAGTGGATTTATGCTATTTATAGGTATAATGGCGCATTCTTCACCACCGCCACAAACGTACACATTACTAGCAATGACAGTCATGTGCTTTTGCTTAAGTTATCTCCATCCACAATTTAAGGAGAAAGACGAAAGGATGAAGTTAATCCGTCAAAAAGGAATGTTCTATTCCTACTTTGCGTTGTTGGCGTACTATATTCTATTTTCTATCGGATTAAATTTAAAGATAATAACATTGTCTGCTGCAGAACTGCTCAACATTTTAGCGGCATTAACAATTTGTACGGTCTTTATTTCATTCGTTATTTTGTCTAAAAAATATTAAAGCTGGAATGAGAAAGGTGAATCAGATAGATGCAAAGTATATATGCTTTTGGGTTAGCTCTGCTTTTATTTTTAGCAGTGTACTTATTTATTCGTAAGGACATACAAGGGAATACATTGACGAAGAGAGGTTTCTATAAGCTGATCGGGTGTTTGGGCGTAATGCTTGTAGGCATTATCGTGATGATTGTCTTGGTAAGTAAGCGATTATAAGAAAAGGATAGAATGAAAACCCTGTTTTTGTTTTGGTGTCAAAAATAGGGTTTTTATTATGGCATGATAGAGAGTGATTATATATACATCAATTAAAAAAACGATATAAAACCGTTCTTTTTAGGTGGGAGAGAGCATCTGGCCATGCATAGAAGCGGTCAGGGCCTTTTTCCGCCACATGCGAAGTAAAAACAGAACGAGCAAACGAGTGGAGGTTACTTTTTATTCTGCATAGCAGGGATTTAGATGTCGAAAAATAAAAATAGCTTTATATAAATTGTATCTTTTCTATACAAGTGATTCACTGCGAAATGTTTCAAGGAAATGCATAGCGACTTTTGAAAGGGAACGATTTTTTAGCCATATAACGGCGGAGTCGGATGTAATGGTAGAGTCTTCTATGTCAACGATTTTTATACCATTTAAAGGGAGTGCGATGAGAGTTGATTTTGGGAGTAGTGTAAATCCAACACCGGATCTAACTAGTGATAGAAGCATAGCTGCATCTGGACAATCGCAAATAATATTTGGTTTTAATCCGTGTTTTTTAAAGCCGTCAATGACTTGCTCATAAAGACCGAGCCCTTTTATACGCTGCAGTAACATAAGCGGGGCATTGGCGAGTTCTTTCATTGGGATCATTGTCCGATTATCTGCGCTTTCATTAGGTATGACCGCAACGAATTTATCTGTAGGTAACGGAAGGGAAGAAAAGTCCTCCATCTCTAACGGAAGTCGTACAATGGCAAGTTCAATCTCCCGGTTCTTTATAGACTGCGCAAGACGAAATGAATCTCCCTCATGTAGACGAAAGGTAACGAGTGGATATTTTTCACGAAATAAGCGGAGTCTTTCTGGTAAATGAGAGAACGATGATTTCACGGAGCCGATTGATAAGGTTCCTTTTAACCCATTTCCTACCTCTTTTACTTCTATAATTGCTTCATCAAATTGATTTAAAAGTTCTTGTGCTTTTTTAAATAAAACACTTCCGGCTTCTGTGAGCTCTAATTTTCTCCCGTTTCTTTCTAACAATTGAACACCAAGTTCTTGTTCTAGTAATTTCAATTGTTGACTTAATGGGGGTTGTGCCATATGAAGCTTTTTTGCTGCTCGTGTAATTTGACCTTCTTGTGCAATTGTGAAGAAATAGCGAAGTTGTCTAATATCCACACTACCTACCTCCTGTAGCTAAGTATATTTTTTTCGTATTGAATGCCAACTTTTTTAGTATTTTTCATCTATGATATCACATGATACAGTAACACTGTAATTAATTTTCAGATAAGTTCGACTTTTACAAAAAAAGATTTCTGTTAAATGCGTGCAGAAGTACAAATGAAAAAGGGGAGACTTTAAGATGGCTAAATTCGCAGAAGCAAAGAAAAAATTGAGAGGTTCTATCGCTCCAATTATTACGCCATTTGATGAGAGCGGTTCGATTGATTTTGAAACGCTAGAAAATCTAATTAATTGGCATATAGAAAGTGGAAGTCATGGTATTTCGGTTACAGGTACAACGGGAGAACCAAGTTCATTAAAGATTGAAGAACGTGTACAAGTAATGGAGGCGGCGGCAAAGGCGATTCGTGGACGAGTTCCTTTTGTGCCAGGGACAGGTTCTACCAATCATGAAGAGACATTGTATTTAACGAAAAAGGCACAAGAAATTGGTGCAGATGCAGCGCTTGTTATTGTGCCTTATTATAATAAACCATCACAGCATGCGTTATATAAACATTTTAAAATTGTCGCGGATTCTGTTGATATTCCAATTATTATTTATAACATTCCAGGAAGAACAGCTGTAAATCTACAAGTCGAGACGATCGCTAAACTGAATAAAGATTGTCCGAACATTATTGGAGTGAAAGAGTCGAATAAAGACTTTGAACACATTAATCGCGTTCTTTTAAACTGCGGAAGAGATTTTCTTTTATTCTCCGGTATTGAATTGTTATGTTATCCAATGCTAGCAATTGGTGGTGCAGGACATATTAGTGCTACCGCTAACGTTGCACCGAAACAAGTTGCAGAAATATATGATGCTTGGAATGAAGGGGATGTAAAGCGTGCATTAAATCTTCATTATGAGTTAATGCCGCTCAATGATGTTTTATTTAAAGATACAAACCCAGCTCCTTTAAAAGCAGCGTTAGGAATGATGGGGAAAATTAAACCTGTATTACGTTTACCAATGGATGTTCCAACGCAGGAATTACAAGATGAAATTCGTGAGGTTTTAAAGCAGTATGTAGAATTACCAGAAAGTATTATATCTAGATAAGAACATGGCCCCTTTAGATTAAAGGGGCACAATAGCTGAGCTGTGGAGGGAAGAGGATGCATACGGAAGCAAAGAATGCCCAAAAATACAGAGCACATGAGCAAGTGCAAAATATAGATTTATATATTAACGGGGAATTTATACCGGCGCAATCAGGTAAAGTATTTACAAATATGAATCCGTTTACAAATGAAGAGATTAATAGAGTAGCAGAGGGTAGTACTGCAGATATAAATGCGGCAGTAACTGCAGCAAAGGTGGCTTTTGAAAAGGGGCCATGGGGTAAGATGAAAATCGAAGAGAGAATGAAATATATAAATCGCATTGCCGATTTAATTGATGCAGAAATAGAAGAAATCGCCTATTTGGAAGCGTTAGATACGGGCCTTCCTATTAGTCAAACGAGAAACATGACGTCTCGAGCAGCTGAAAATTTTCGTTTTTATGCAAGAATGGTTCAGACGAAATTACATGGTGAATCGTATCCAGTTAACCGTGAGTTTATTAACTACACTGTGTATAATCCAATCGGGGTTGTTGGACTTATTACCCCATGGAATGCACCGTTCATGTTAGAAACTTGGAAAGTTGCTCCAGCATTAGCTACTGGGAATACGGTTGTCTTGAAGCCTGCTGAATTATCTCCTTTAACAGTTAACAAGCTTGCGGAAATTATTGATAAAGCAGAAGTGCCAAAAGGAGTATTTAATGTAGTTCATGGGTTTGGAGAAACTGCTGGTGCGGCTCTTGTTGCACATAAAGATGTGAAAGCGATATCATTTACGGGCGAAACAACGACAGGTTCTATCATTATTAAAAATGCTGCTGACACGTTAAAGAAAACATCAATGGAACTTGGCGGTAAATCCCCTCTTATTGTATTTGATGATGCAGATTTAGATCGTTCTTTAGATGCGACTGTTTGGGGGATTTTCTCATTTAACGGAGAGCGCTGTACAGCAAATTCTCGTTTATTACTTCACAAAAATATTAAAGATCAATTCATTGAAAAATTAAAAGAACGTGTGGGATATATTACGATGGGTGATCCGATGGACCCAGCAACAGAACTCGGACCTTTAATTGAAAAAGAACATTTTCAAAAAGTACAAGAGTACATTGAGCTTGCAAAAGAAGAAGGTTGTGAGGTTGTACAAGGGATTGTTCCAGAAGAGATTAAGGCAGGGAACTTTGTACCACCAACTTTATTATTACATGCAAAAAATGATATGCGTGTATGCCAAGAAGAAATTTTTGGTCCTGTTATGGCTGTTATTGAATTTGAAACAGAAGAAGAAGCAATCGCAATTGCAAATGACGTCAGATATGGCCTTGCTGGTTATGTTTGGACAAATGATATAAAGAGAGGTCATCGTCTTGCACAGTCGATCGAAGCGGGGATGTTATGGGTGAATGCGCAAAATGTACGCGATCTTCGTATTCCGTTTGGTGGAGCAAAAGATAGCGGAATCGGAAGAGAAGGCGGTCACTATGCAATTTTTGAATTTTATACAGAACCAAAGGTAATTCATGTTGCGATTGGAGAGCATCATATTCCGAAGTTTGGAAAAAAGAAATAGACGTTAGGAAAAAATAGCGGGAACGACTTTCCATATATACATCAATTAAAAAACCGACATAAAACCCATCTTTTTAGGTGGGCGAGAGCATCTGGCCATGCATAGAAGCGGTCAGAGCCTTTTTCTGCCACATGCGAAGTAAAAACAGAAAGAGTAAGCGAGTATAGGTTACTTTTTATTCTGCATAGCAGGGATGTAGATGTCGAAAAATTAAAACGGATTTGTATATAAAAATAATAGTTTTTCGAAAGGGGAGAGTGAAATGCCAGCAAAAACGGGAAAAGAATATATTGAAAGAGTAGATCAAGCGAACGCGAATGTATGGATTGACGGGAAGAGAGTAGAAGGGAAGATTTCAGAACACCCCGCTTTTAAAGGAGTTATGAAAACACAATCTGAGTTATATGATATGCAGCATGACAAAGAGAAAGCGGAGTATATGACTTATACTTCTCCGACTACGGGAGAGCGTGTAGGTACTTCGTTTCTACAACCAAAAACAAAAGAAGATCTAGAAATGCGCCGCAAGATGATACAAGAATGGGCCAAGTATAACGGCGGCATGATGGGACGCTCTCCAGATTATATTAATGCCGGTATGATGGCTTACGGATCGGCTTCAGAAATGTTTGGAAAGCAGGATGCATTTTATGCGAAAAATATGGCTGAATACTATGAATATTGCAGGGAGAATGATTTGTCTTTAACGCATACATTAATTCAGCCTCAAGTGAATCGTGCTGTAAATGCTGCTCAATTACCTGATCCTTATATCGCAGCTCGCATCGTAGAGAAAACCTCTGAAGGCGTAGTGATTCGAGGAGCACGTTTACTAGCAACGCAGGGTGGAATTACAGATGAAATTATGGTATTCCCTTCAACTCTTTTAAAACAATCCGAAGAGGAAAATCCATATGCATATGCGTTTTCGATTCCAAATAACACACCGGGATTAAAGTTTATTTGCCGGGAATCGTTTGATTATGGGAAGTCCCATTTTGATCATCCGCTCGGATCACGCTTTGAAGAGATGGACACAATTGTCGTATTTGACGATGTGGTGGTGCCTTGGAATCGTGTATTCGCTCTAGGTGATGTGGGGGTTTGTAACCAAGCTTACAATGAGAGCAATGCAGTTGTTCATATGACACATCAAGTTGTCTCAAAAAATATTGCGAAAACCGAATTTGTATTAGGCATTCTTCAGTTAATGGTAGAAACAATCAATATTGGTCAGTTTCAACACGTACAAGAGAAGATGTCAGAAGTCATTATGGCGCTGGAGACCGTGAAAGCGTATGTGACAGCGGCAGAAGCAAATGCAAAACTGGATAAGTGGGGCATTATGACACCAGACTTTACGCCATTAAACGTTGCGCGTCATTATTATCCAAAAATTTATCCAAGGTTCAGTGAAATTATGCAATTACTTGGAGCAAGTGGTTTAATGGCGATTCCATCAGAGTCAGACTTCAAGTCAGATTTACGTCCAGATTTAGATAAATATTTACAAGCAGCAAACGGGGATGCGTATAATCGCGTTAAACTTTACCGACTTGCTTGGGACGTTTGTATGAGTGCATTTGGTACGAGACAGACATTATATGAGCGTTTCTTTTTTGGAGATCCAGTTAGAATGGCAAGTGCGTTGTACAACGGCTACGATAAACAAGTGTATGTGGATCGTGTAACAGAGTTTTTAAATCGTTCTGAAGAGTTGGTCGAAAAAGCATAAAAGGATAGAAAAAGAAACTCGGAGGTGGAAGGGATGGATTTTAATATTATTCGAATTGCAAGAGCAGTAATTCATGTAAAGGATTTGGAGCGCTCGAGGGAATTTTATGTAAACGCTTTAGGATTTATCGAAACAGAGTGTGATGAAGAACACATTTACTTAAGAGGATTAGAAGAGCATGTTCATCACAGTTTAGTACTAAAAAAATCAGATCAGCTAGGCGTTCAGGCGCTCGGTTATAAAGTAAAGAGTGAAGAAGATTTAGATAAACTAGCAGCGTTTTTCCAATCAAAAGGATTAAAAACAAAGTGGAAAGAGGAAGGGACACAATATGCACTTGGAAGAGCATTACATGTGCATGATATATCAGGTATGCCGCTTGAATTCTTCTGTAAGATGACAGGTGCGGAGCGTATGATTCAGCGTTATGACCAGTACAGAGGAGCGAGAATCCAACGAATTGATCATGTGAATTGTGCTGTCCCTGATGTGGAGAAAGCTTACAATTTCTTTGTGAATGAACTCGGTTTTGCGTGTTCCGAATATACGGCAACAGAAGATGATCGCGTATGGGCAGCTTGGCTTCACCGAAAACAAACCGTGCATGATCAAGCATTTATGAATGGAGAAGGACCAAGGCTTCATCATATTGGTTTTTGGTTACCAGACCCGTTGGCACTGATTCATTGCTGTGATGTACTCGCATCTCTCGGTTATGGAGCAAATATTGAAAGAGGACCTGGTCGTCATGGATTATCCAATGCGTTCTTCTTATATTTAAGGGATCCAGATGGGTATCGAATCGAACTTTATAACGGAGATTATTTAACAAGTGATCCAGACTTTAATCCAGTGCGCTGGGATTTAAATGATCCAAGACGCCAAACATTCTGGGGGCATAAAGCACCGGATAGCTGGTTTAATGAGACATCACCATTTCTAGATATTGAAACAGGTGAAAGAATACAGGAAGCAAGTCCTACGTTAGAACAACGAAAACCAGATTTTGTTTTGTAGATTGGCAGATAGTATAGGAAATCACCTTTTTTGAAGTGAACAGTTTAATGAAAAGGGGTAGGTGTTAAGGTGAAGACGATTTATATTCAACATCCAATTTCTAAAGCGTTACGAGATGAAGCTGAAGAATGTGTGCTTGCACTTGGCTTCTTTGATGGAGTTCATATGGGGCATAAACAGCTGATTAGGGCGGCGAAAGAGGTTGCACGTCAGAAAAATATAACATTTGCTGTAATGACTTTTTATCCGCACCCAAGAGACATTATTGATTCCTCTCAAAGTCCAATGAAATATTTAACTCCTTTGCAAGTGAAAGAAGAACGCTTTAAAAATATGGGGGTTGAAAAACTAATCGTGGTGAAATTTGATCCAATATTTGCCCGCCTATCCCATGAAGAATTTGTAGAAGCATATATTGTAGGATTTCGATGCCAGCATGTTGTTGCTGGTTTCGACTATCACTATGGATATAAGGGCCAAGGAAATATGCTGTTACTGAAAGAGCAAGGCCGGAAACGATTTGATGTTACAACGATTTCAAAAGTAGAGCATAGTTATAACAAGATCAGTTCAACTGCCATTCGGCAGTTGCTGGCAATGGGATCAGCACACGATATTCCGGCGTACCTTGGGGATTATTATGAAATAAGAGGAAGAGTGAAAAAATCAGCTTCTTTTTATCAAACCTATAGGTTTGCCGAAATTTTAGTAGATAAAGAGTATATGCTACCAGTACATGGTGTCTATCATGTTGAAGTAGAAATAGATAATCGTGTATATAAAGGCGTATGTCAACAAATCTCCCAACATAATGATGTGCAATCTCTCCTTCTTCAGTTATCAAACTGCTCTGTAGATTTATCGCAAAAACATGTGAAAGTAAAATGGATTCAATATATTTTTGGGAAACAACATGCATATGATATGAATCGATATTTTTTGTCAGGCGATTTAGCGATGTAATGTGAAAAATAAAGAGAAGCGTTAAATTGGTATAAAACTGAGTAAAGGGTGAGGTGGGTTTTATATGATAAAATCCAGTAAAAACATAAATTATAAGAAGATTGCAAACTCGGAAAAGTTTAAAGAATTATTGAATGCTAGAAAGAAGTTTACCGTTTCCGTTACGATTTTTTTCATTTGTTTTGCCTTACTTCTTCCTATTTTAACATTAGATACCGATATTTTAACAAAGCCGGTTATTGGTGCAATATCATGGGCCTGGATATTTGCTTTTGCACAATTTGTGATGACAGGGGTAATTTGTCATTTATATGTAAAAAAAGCGGCCTATTTTGATACATTAGCTGAGGAAGTATTAACAGAAGAGGCAGAAGGGAGACAAGCAGATGGATTTTAAAGTTGTGACAATGTTTGGATTGATTGTCGTGATTACACTTTTGATTACATATTATGCCTCGAAAAAAACAAGTAATGCGAGTTCTTTTTATACAGCCGGAGGGGGATTGAAGGGATGGCAAAATGGGTTTGCCATCGCTGGTGACTTTATGTCAGCTTCTTCTTTTTTAGGTTTAATCGGAGCGATTTCACTTTTGGGATATGATGGTTTCTTCTTAATGTACGGTGCACTTGTCTCCTATTTAGTTGTATTACTTTTAGTAGCAGAACCTCTTCGGAATCTTGGAAAGTATACGCTAGCAGACATGATCACGGAGCGTTTTCAAAATAAAAAGATTCGTGGTGTTACTGCATTTAATGCACTTGTGATTTCGGTTTTTTATATGCTTGCACAGCTTGTAGCCGCAGGATCATTATTTAAGTTATTATTAAATATTAATTATGAAATATCGGTAGTCATTGTGGGACTTGTTATGCTCATTTTTGTTATTTTTGGTGGTATGACGGCTACAAGCTGGGTTCAAATTACAAAAGCTTTTCTTCTGTTAGGCGGGACATTTATTATTTTTATGATGGTAATGACCAAATTTGATTTTAATATTTTACGGATTTTTGAAGAAATGAAAACAGCTACTCCCCTAAAAGAAGCCTATTTAAATCCAGGTGCAAAATATACGAATGGGTTAGATGCATTTTCATTAACACTCGGGTTAATTCTTGGTACAGCTGGACTTCCACATGTTCTTAGTCGCTTTTTGACAGTGCCAAACGCAAAAGTGGCACGGAAATCCGTCGTGTATTCGATTTGGATCATCGGTTTATTTTATATCATGGTAATATTTTTAGGGTTTGCGGCAGCAAAATTTGTCGGGGCTGCAGATATTATGGCGGCAAATCCAGCTGGAAATATGGCTGCACCATTACTTGCAAAAATATTAGGTGGTGACATATTATTCGCCGTTATATCAGCTGTTTCTTTTGCGACTATTCTTGCTGTAGTAGCAGGTATTGTTGTAACAGGTGCTACTGCATTCTCTCACGATTTTTATAATGAAATTATTCGGGAAGGAAAAGCGACCCAGAAAGAACAGCTTCGTATGGCGCGGCTTGCATCTATTGGGATCACCATCTTTTCTATTATTCTAGCGTTATTTGTTCAAAAAATGAATGTTGCATTTCTTGCCTCACTAGCGTTAACTGTTGCAGCGAGTTCTAATTTACCGGTTATTTTATTTACTGTATATTGGAAGCGTTTTAATATAGCTGGAGCTATTACAGGAATGCTCGTTGGTTTATTTGGAAGTATGATTCTTGTTGCACTAAGTCCAAGTGTGTGGAGTCCAAAAGTAGGACAGGCGCTCTTTGTTGGAGAACCATTATTCCCGTTAACATCTCCAGGAATTGTCTCTATTCCGTTAGGGTTTTTAGGAGCTTATCTAGGTACAATCCTATTTGCGAAAAGAAGTAAGACTGGTAATTTTGAAGAAATATTAGTGAAGTCGAATACAGGAAGTGATGTGAAGGGTGTTAGTCATCACTAAGTTAAATATTTGTTCATTAGGGGTGAGAAAATGAGTAAGGTAAAGTTTAAGTTTTGTGGTGCACAGCAGATAGAAGAAGGAGAAGTAAATTTAGTAGAAGACATAATCAAGTGGAATGGAAAGCATTATGAGAATAATGAACTAGCATTAGATGTTCCAAATACAGGAAATATATATGGAACATTGTTGAATTATAAAGGAGTACTTGCGGCATTAGGAAATTCGGTACGTGAATTACCATATAAACAAGCGCCAAGTGCTCCTATTTTGTATATAAAACCTGCGAATACGATTATTGCCAGGGGAATGTCCATTCCGTTGCCAAGTGAAGTAGAAGAGTTAGAAGTTGGCGCAGCTCTTGGAATTGTAATCGGAAAGAGGGCAACGGGAGTACGTGAGGAGCAGGCGCTGGAATATATAGCTGGTTATACAATTGTGAATGATATTAGCGTGCCACATGATAGCGTATATCGTCCCGCTGTGAAGCAAAAAGCACGCGATGGATTTTGTCCAGTTGGTCCATGGATTATGGATCGAGATGCTGTAGAAAATCCAGATCGTTTAGAGATACAAGTGTATATCAATGGTGTATTACGGCAGGAGAATAATACGGAAAACTTAGTTAGGCCAGTAGCACGCCTCATTGCTGATGTGACAGAATTTATGACATTAAATGAAGGAGACATACTGCTTGTTGGTGTTCCAGAAAATCCGCCCCTTGTAAAAGACGGAGATATCATTCGAATTGAGATCGAAGGAATTGGAAGCTTAGAAAATAAGGTTGTACTTGAAAAAGAACTTGTGAGAGGAGGGGCACGATGAAGAGAGCACGTGTCGCATACGCTGGTGCTATTTATAACGCTACTGAAGTAGATGGCCAGTTGAAATTAGATGATGGACGTCTTCTATCGGAAGAAGAAGTGACGTGGTTACCGCCAGTTGAGCCACGAACAGTATTTGCCTTAGGTTTAAACTATGCAGATCACGCAAAAGAATTATCATTCAATGCCCCAACAGAACCGCTTGTCTTTTTAAAAGGGCCTAACACATTCATCGGCCACCGTGGTCAAACGTATCGTCCAGAAGACGCAACGTATATGCATTATGAATGTGAACTAGCAGTCGTAATTGGTAAAACAGCTCGAAATGTAAAGAAAGAGGAGGCATACGATTACGTCGCAGGCTATACAGTAGCGAATGACTATGCCATACGGGATTACTTAGAAAATTATTATCGCCCGAACCTTAGGGTAAAAAATCGTGATACATGTACGCCAATCGGTCCATGGCTTGTAGATGCAGCTGACATTGACAATCCAATGAACTTAACGCTCCGTACGTATGTAAATGGACAGTTGACACAAGAAGGAACAACAAAAGATATGATTTTTGATATTCCAGCTTTAATAGAATACTTAAGCAGCTTTATGACGCTAAGTAAAGGGGACATCATTTTAACAGGTACACCAGAAGGACTGGTTAATACCGCGGTTGGAGACGAAGTGATTACAGAAATTGAAGGAATTGGACGCTTAATAAATACAATTGTTGGTGAGGAAAAGTTTTCTAAACAATAGAAAGAAAAACAAAAGAGTAGCTATATATACATCAATTAAAAAACCGGCATAACCCCCTTTTTTTAGGTGGGAGAGAGCATCTGGCCGTGCATAGAGGCGGTTAAGGCCTTTTTCTGCCACATGCGAGGGAAAAACAGAACGAGCAAACGAGTGTAGGTTACTTTTTATTCTGCATAGCAGGGAGTTAGATGTCGAAAAATTAAAATGGATGTATATAATAAAGAGGCTACTCTCATTCTCGTTATACATAAAAAGAAGGGAGCTATATGCATGCCGCATTTTATTGTAGAGTATACAAATAATATAAAGGAAGAAGCGAATATTGCGGATTTATTAAAAAAAGTAAACCACATACTAATCTCACGAAGTGATATCTTTCCAACAGGAGGTATTCGTTCAAGAGCAATTGAACTAGAAGATTACTATATTGCAGATGGAAAAGAAGATGATGCATTTGTCCATGCTACATTTAAAATCGGAGCAGGCAGAACAGAAGAAGATAAAACAGAAACATGCAATCACATCTTCAATATGATGAAAGAGCACTTCGCCGATCTAGCTGCAAAGCGGTATTTTGCACTATCGATGGAACTCGCAGAGTTTAGTGAGGCAGGGACGTATAAGTGGAATAATATTCATAGAAGGTTTCGGGGATAGGAAATATGAATGAGAGCTGACTTCGATATTGGAGTCAGCTCTCATTCATATTTCCAGGTATCTTTTTGGAAAGATTAAATTTTAGTATATGCTGCTCGTAAAACAAAAGTATTTTTTACGGAGATAATAAAACCGTACAAGAGTTACTTGATAAGTTTACAGAAAAAGGAACTGTTGTTCAGTTTTTGTTCAGAGAGCCGATTTATAATTTGGGTGTAGATGTAATTCGTTTAAGAAGAGCTGAAAATAAGACGGTATAAAATTGGTTCTGATGCAAAAACTTTGAGGTAATTGTAACGAGTTCTCAAACTTGGCCACACTGATACTAGTACTCTACAAAAAGGACGTGATCAGTATGGCCCTGGATTATATATACATCAATTAAAAAAACGACATAAAACCCCTCTTTTTAGATGGGAGAGAGCATCTGGCCATGCATAGAAGCGGTCAGTGCCTTTTCCTGCCACATACAAGGGTAAAAACAAAGGGGGAATGCAAGTGCAGGTTATGTTTTATTCTGCATAGCATCGATTTATATGTTGAAAAATGAAAAGGGACTTATATAAGTAAAGGGAGAATGAGAATGGAAGTCTATCACATGCACAGTTTTATGAATAAAGAAATGGAAACAAAACAAGATGAAATAATTTTTAGTTTACATATATGTGAAGAAAATGAATTTGATGCTAGTTTAACAAAATCAACAACATTATCTTTTACTATCACACCAACAAATATAAAAATCACCACAAAAAAATGGACTAATTATAGTCCAGGAAGTATGATTGGCAAAAACTATATCATTCCTACTCAAGCTTTTAATTATCTTTTACCTATTATTTGTGAAAATGAGGAGGAAATAATTATTCAAATGGATTGCTTTGGAACACATGGGGAACTGTTACTGAAAGAGAAATTGTTTATTCTTAAAAACAATGATACGAAAATTACTACTTTTTTTGAAAACTTAAATGAAAATATAAATCAAGCTTTAAGGTTATTTCAAAATCAGTATATGTAATGCGTTTATTGTATATGTATTTTTTAATAATAAAATAATGTGTAAATATGGTAGAGTTAATAGCGTGAATATTCTTTTTAATCGAGAGTCAAAAAAGGAGAGAGAGAAAATGAAATTCATCGGAATAAAGCCATATTTACATGTACGGACAGCAGAAAAACCTGTATATCATCCAACTGGTGAAAGCTTAAATTTTATTACAAATATTACTGGGCTCCCGCAAGTATGGGAATTAAAAAAGGGCGATGATTGGCCTACACAAATATCTTTCACGGATGAAAGAATTATCTTTATGGAATATATCTCGGGAACAACAAAGCGTATTATCGGGATGGATGCTGGTGTAAATGAACGTCAACAGTTATTTCTTTTAGAAGATGATGGGGAGTTAATTCCATTAACTGATTCACCTGATTATATCCATCATTATGGCGGAAGCTCTCCAGATGGAAAGTGGATAGCGTGGGCAAGTAATCGTCGCCATATAGCACATTTTGATATGTACATACAATCTCTAGAAACGTATGAAATTCGAAAAGTATTTGATGGTGATGGACTTTATTTTGCAATGAAATGGTCACCAAGTGGTGATTTATTGCTTATTCAAAAGGCTAACTCTAATCTAGATAATGACCTTGGATTATTGCATCTTGAGAGTGGGGAAGTAAATTGGGTAACGAAGCATGAAGGAGAAGCAAGATTCGAATGCCCAAACTTCAATAAGGATGGAGATCATGTATATGTTCTCACTAATATGGGCCAAGAATTTGTAGGATTAGGAGTGATTAATCTTGCAACAAGCCATTTTACTTGGCTTGACCAACGAGATTGGGATCTGGAAGGCTTACAAATGAGTAATAATAAACAGTTATTAGCGTATTCAATCAATGAAGGTGGGATTTCTAAAGGAGTTTTATTGAACCTTCAGGATAAAACGATTGAATCGTGGGATACACCAAACGGAGTTATTACAGATATTACTTTTTCGCAAGATGATGCTAGATTATCCTATGTTTTAAATGGGGCAACACACCCCTCAGACATATGGGAGTTGGATTTGAAAATAAAGAAAAATGCTCGACTTACCTATGTATCACAGTCCCCTGTTGTGGAACATGCGCTAGTGGAACCAGAGCTTATTCATTTTACTTCATTTGATGGGTTAGAAGTACCAGCGTTTTTTTATAAACCACAACAGGTTAAAAATGAGAAGCTTCCAGTAGTAGTATTTGTTCATGGGGGGCCTGAAAGTCAGATTCGTGCCGTTTACAACCCTTTTCTTCAATATTTCTTAAATCGAGGGTATGCAGTATGTACACCGAATGTTCGTGGTAGTACTGGATACGGGAAAGCATACACTCATCTTGATGATGTTCGAAAACGAATGCATTCAGTTCAAGATCTTACTTATTTAGTAGAATGGTTAAAGACAGAAGGAAATGCTGATCCAAGTAAAATCGCAATTATGGGCCGCAGTTATGGTGGATTTATGGTTCTTGCTGCCATCACGCATTATCCTGATTTGTGGTCTGTGGCAATTGATATTGTTGGTATTTCCAGTCTTAAAACGTTTTTACAGAATACAAGTCCGTGGCGCCGTAAATTAAGAGAGGCAGAATACGGGTGTATTGAAGCAGATGGGGACTTTTTTGATGAGATAGATCCATTACATCGTACTGATCAGATTAAATGTCCGGTAATGTTGCTTCATGGTGCCAATGATCCTCGTGTTCCAATTGAAGAAACAGAACAAATCGTTAATGAGCTAAAAGAACGAGATCATCCAGTTTCATATATTCGATTTGAAGATGAAGGACATTTTTTCGTCAAACTAAAAAATAATATTACAGCCTACACGAGTGTTGCTGAGTTCTTAAATCAGTATATTGGAAATGAATGATGGGAAACTCCCTATAAAAGGGGTAGATTTGTTTCATCAATTTTATAGAAGTATCATAATCGACATAGCTATAGATAGCTATGTTTTTTTATTTTCCTTATAGAATCCTTATAATTGTCGTTTATTCTAGATTCACAATATACGAGGAGGAAGTTTAGAAATGAATGAGATGATTTTAGAAACAAAAAATCTTTGCAAAGTATTTCAAAAGCAAAGGGTAGTACAAGATATTTCACTTTCTGTACCGAAACATTCAATCTATGGGTTGTTAGGTGCTAATGGAGCGGGAAAATCGACTACCTTGAAAATGATAACGGGCATGCTTACGCCTACTTCTGGTGAGGTTTATTTTGAGGGTCATAAATGGACGCGGCACGATTTACATTCTATTGGTGCTTTGATTGAATCCCCTCCGCTTTATGAAAATTTAACAGCAAGAGAAAATTTGCAGGTTCGTACGACTACTTTAGGTTTGCCTAAATCAAGGATGGATGAGGTATTGCATGTTGTGGAGCTAGAGAATACAGGTAAGAAAAAGGCGGGAAAATTTTCTATGGGAATGAAACAGCGATTGGGAATTGCCATTGCATTGCTTAATCATCCTAAGCTTTTAATACTAGACGAACCAATGAATGGACTTGATCCTTTTGGGATCCAGGAATTAAGAGAATTGATCCTTTCTTTTCCTAGCAAAGGAATTACTGTTATTTTATCCAGTCATATTTTAAGTGAAGTAAGTCAAATTGCAGATCATGTTGGGATTATATCTAACGGCGTATTGGGGTATCAGGGGGAACTGAATAAGAATGACGACTTGGAAAACTTATTTATACAAGTAGCTGGAAAATATAGAAGGGAGGCATAAGAAATGATTCCATATCTTGTATCTGAAAAAATTAAAATAAGACATACTTTTTTGAATAAACTTATATGGCTAGCTCCATTAGCTACAATATTGCTTGTTTTTTTATTATCGGGGGATTATTTTCAATTATCTAGCTACAACTGGTGGTACATTAACATGCTTCCAGGAATGCTTTCTTTAAGTTGTGTACTTCTTGCAGAGAAGGATAGAAAAATGAATAATCGGACCATTTTATCTTTACCCGTTTCATTAAAACGAGTATGGATTTCTAAAGTATTACTGATTTTAGGAATTGTAATCTGTTCCTGCATGATTTTTTTCTGTGGAATCCAGTTATCTAGTTTACTATTAAATAAAGAGGATTTCCGAATCATTCCTGCGGCGAATGCATTATTAGGAAGTATTCTTTTGATCGTTACTTTTATGTGGCAGATTCCTATATGCTTGTTTTTAGGTAACAAAATAGGTCTATTTCCGACGGTTCTATTGAATATAGGAGCAAATGGAGTCTTAGGGGTTCTATTGGCAACAGAAAGTATTTGGATGATTAGCCCATATGCATATCCAAGCAGACTCATGATTCCTATTTTGAAAATACTACCGAATGGTTTGTATGCAGAACCAGGAAGTGTAACGTTCACACCAGAGCTCCTTTCCTACCATGTAATACTGCCAGGAGTAGTCATTTCTGTAATGCTGTTCCTTTTATTCACTTATGTGACGGCAAAATGGTTTGAAAAACAGGAGGCAAAATAAAATGGGAGTTCTGTCGAGGGTATTAAGAGCTGATTTTCTAAAGGTGAAGGGTACGATTTTTTACTGGATGCACATAGTGATGCCAATAATCGGGATTGTTCTTTTTTTAAGTTATTATTCCTTTTCAAAATTTGATTCTATGAATAAAGTTTCAGTCTATATACAAGTATTATCGATATCTTTTCCTTTACTAATTAGTATTGTATGTTCTTTTGTTGTGGAACAGGAAGCGTTGGCAGGGAATTTTAAAGAACTTTTATCAACGGAATACGGAAGGCGTAAAGCATTTGTTAGTAAAGTATGTTTGCTTTTAATATGCGGGTTTTGTTCTACTATATTGGCAGTAGTTGGGTTTGCGGCAGGTTTTCATTTTCTGCTGGGACAGAATGAATTTCCACTTTCTTTATATGTTGAGACTTCCCTCATTCTTTTTGGATGTCAAATCTTTATGTATATATTTCATCTGTTCTTGAACTTTCGCTTTAGTAAAGGTGCTTCCATTGGGATTGGAATTATAGAAAGCTTGCTGGCAGCTTTAATGCTTACAGGGCTGGGGGATGTGATTTGGAAATACACTCCATGCGCGTGGGGCGCGAGATTGTGTGATAGTTTTTTTCATGCTCTACAAGTAGATACTGAAATGGGAGCAGTTATTTGTATTTGCTTAACAATCATTGCGTTTATTCTTTCACTTATATGGTTTTCCTTTTATGAAGGACGAAAAGAAATGTAAACACATTTTGTAAAGGCAGCATTATAATGGAAGCGAGAGGAGGGATTCTGTATGGCAAAAATATTAGCAATTGATGATGAAGAAGGCATCCTTTATATTATAAAAAGTGCTTTAGAGAAAGAAGGACATGAGGTAACTGCCGTTAGCGATCCTCTTACTATTTCAAAGGATAAATATTGTCATTATGATTTAATTCTATTAGATGTCATGATGCCGGAAATAGATGGATTTACACTTTGTAAGGAGATCCGAGATTTGGTAGATAGTCCTATTGTGTTTTTAACTGCCAAAACAATGGAAAAGGATCTGATCACAGGTCTTAGCCTTGGCGGAGATGACTATATTACAAAACCTTTTGGAATTGGCGGACTGCGTGCAAGAGTGTCAGCACATGTAAGGCGTGAACATAGGGAAAAGCAAAATGCATTTTTTCTGTCAGGTCTTAAATTTAATCTATCGTGTAAAGAAGTATGGTATGACGATACGGTGATAGCATTTACCAAAAGCGAGTACGGAATTTGTGAGTATTTAGCTTTGAATCACGGTCAAGTATTTTCAAGAGAAAAGATTTATGAAAATGTTTTTGGGTATGATGGCGAAAGTGATAATCTGGTAATTGTGGAACATATTAAAAATATCCGTCATAAATTATCTAAGTATAGCATGAATCCAATAGAAACAGTATGGGGAATCGGATATAAATGGAAAAAGTAAAAAAACAAGTAAATCTCCGTAAAATTTTTATACGGTATATCTTCGCATTTTCAATAGGAACGATTGCTTTAGTTGCTTTTCTTCTTATCCTGTTTGAGATTGGAATTAATGCAGGGATAATCCTTCCAGCAAATTATTATGAAAAACAGATTGAATCGCAAAGAGACGCCATAGTAAAAGCGGAACAGGGCGATGATCGGATTCTAAAACAATATAGATATGTTGTGTATGACTTTTCAGGTAAAGTAATGCAAGGGAATATTAATAAAAATTATGCAAGGCAAATATGGGATAACATACAGAACAATGAAACAGGTGACGTGAAATACCACTATGCAATTATGAAACGAAATAAAGATATTTGTGTAGTTTTATATACTTTGCATGCCAATTATAACAATCTCTTTTTGCAGAAGTATTTACCAAATCCAGATGTTTGTTCGATTGTACTTTTTATCCTATTATTTGTTGTAGAAGTGTTATTTTTATCTCGTTATTTTGGCAAATCATTGTCAAAGGAAATGCTAATTTTGAAAAAGGTAACTGATAAAATTCAAATGGAAGATTTAGATTTTCAAGTAGAGCAATCTAAAATAATAGAGGTTAATGAGATATTAAATTCCTTAGTAAAAATGAAAGATGAACTGAATGATTCCTTATATAAACAGTGGGAGCTGGAAACGGATCGAAGAGAACAGATTGCTGCATTAGCACATGACATAAAAACTCCATTAACGATACTAAGAGGAAATGCTGAGCTATTAAATGAAGAAACGTTGGATTCGGAGCAGAATAAATATAATCAACATATTTTGAAAAGTGTTGATGAAATGGAAATGTATATTCAATCTTTGCTCGACATGACTAAATTTGAGGAAAGCACTGCACTTCAATTTAAGCAAATAGAAACCAAGAACTTTATTAAAAATATTATGGAGGAAAGTGCAATTTGTGCTTTGGACAAACAGTTAAATCTAATCAAAGAGGTTAAGGAAATACCGAAATTTATTTACGCTGATGAAGCTGCTTTGAAAAGAGCAATTATGAATGTAATGATAAATGCAATTGAATATTCTCCAGCAAATGGTGACTTGATTTTTTCAATTGAAACCATTAATAGGAAAGTCCGATTTATTGTCGAGGATACAGGAAAAGGATTTACAAAAGAAGAAATGGATTCGGCCACAGAGCAGTTTTATAGAGGAGATAAAAGTAGAAATTCAAAAAATCATTATGGTATCGGACTATACATTGCCAAAAGCTTTGTAAAGCAGCATGGCGGAAATATTTACTTAAGTAATTCAGAAAAGCTGCGTGGTGCAAAAGTTGTTTTGGAAATATTAATGTAATGGAGAAAATGCACAAGACACACATTCCTTGTGAAAAGAGGCATTATTAAAATAGAGTAGTAGAATTATTAGCAGTGTATGTAACACATAAAGATGCTTGGAATATGATCCAAGCGGTTTTAACACTAATGGATGTCTGATTAAACTATATAAATCCATTTTCATTTTTCGACATCTAACTCCCTACTATGCAGAATAAAAAGTAACCTACACTCTAATCTGTACCCTTTGTAAAGGACATTTTGAAAAAAGTTATGCAACATCAAGCAGATGATTTCTGT
>NZ_JBIWHY010000015.1:0-139565 GCF_044764345.1 Bacillus sp. NPDC094106
CTTATCGCTCGTATTTTTTCTTTTGAAGAAAGTTTAGCCATTAAAAAGTGCACCTCCGATTGTTAGACTGTGTCTAACAATCGGGGTGCACTTCACTTCTGCCGGCTTTTCTTTCTGCTTTTGTACACGTTTTTGATACGCACGAAGTTGATTTTCATTCATAATTTCAATATACGTTTGTAGTGTATGGAGAACTTCTTGTTGAGGTGGCTGTAATGGTTTCTCTGTACGCAAAGCCGTATACACTTGGCGAATGTAAAAGTTTGTTGTATTGTAGAGATTTTTTGCATTTTGACACATTTCCATGAAGTAGGCGTACAATCTATGCCCTTTCTTAATCCAAATTTGATAGGTTGCATATTCTTTTTCTTTTGTCATCCTGTTCACCACCTTCTTTTCTTCATGATACTACAAAACAGCCAAAAGGAACATATATTCGATGCACTACAAAAATATTTTTACAAATTCGCTGACAATTCATCTCCACCTTAAACTGGGCTATGCCCTGCACGTTTTGAAGATGGAGTTTTCTTGCCAATTTTTCGATAAATCTTAAATTTAAAAAAGACACCCGTACGAGTTCCTTTCACCTGGCTATGGTGCGAAAATTTAAAAATAATGTAAGTAGGGGTAAAAGGACATCGCCATCAAGTTGAGAAACTCATTGTTCTCCAAAACGAAAAAAATACACTGGATTCTCATAGACAACTTTGGTGAGAGAAAAAATTTTTTAGGGGTACTTCAAAATCTTAGCTTGATGGATGTGTGACGGTACCCCTTGAAGAAGAAAATAAGCAATTGCGTGAAAAAGAAAATGAAAAGCTTACTGATTACTTCATGAAGTTATAAAATTAGGACCGTACATATTAGACATATCTAAAATGTACGGTCCTTTTGTTTACTAGTGGTTCACTTATCTAACCTAAAGATAAGTATGTGGTCCTTTTACAATTTGAATTTCTTTTTAAGCTTCTTATATTTTCTATATGAACGTCTAACAATGTTTAACATGAAATATGGTATTTTAACAGGGAAAGGCAATTTATAAATGAAAGGCAAGTAAAATGTAAAATATGCCTTTTCTAGGTCTCTCCACTTACTATCTTCTTTTGTTTTTAAGAAATCAGATACATCGACTACATATCCCCTTCCGTTTTCCATCATCACATTTTTCCCGTGAACATCACAAGGAGTTAATCCTTGTTCCCTTGCATACTCTAAAGCTTCATTGATATCAAGGATTACCTGCTTAGGAATTTTAATCCCCTTATGAATAGCATCGTATAAGGTAATTTCTTTTAAACGTTTCAATACTATGAAATTTTCTCCTTTATATATAAGCTTCGAATAAGAAGGATGATTTCCGATTCTTCGGTATACTTCTGACTCTTTTTCAATTCCTTCTCCTTCTCGCACGTAAACTTTCACTACACAATCTTTGTATTCTTTGTGCATAAATACTGCGGCATAATTACCTGTCCCTAAACACTTCCAAAGTCTAGGAATATCTTTAACTACTACAGGCTCGAATTCATCCTCACTTCTTATGCTTACCTCTTTTAATAATTCGTCCTTTATCAATCCCACAAAACTATTTATACTCATCATTTCCACTCCGGTTTTGTTAAAAGGGGTCCCATCCACATTTTAAAATGAATATGTCAAAACATGTACAATTTAATTTTCCTCATACTGTTTGGCAAGTTTATAAAATGAGGAACGTTTGATGCCATACTTTTTCATAGCTCCTACGGCTGTAATTGAACCAGATTTCCATTCCTTGTAAGCATCAATAAATTCTTCTGTTATTTCGACAGGCGGACGTCCTAAACGATTACCTTGCTTCCTGGCAAGAGCAATTCCCTCAGCTTGGCGTTGCTTAATATCAATGCGCTCTTTTTCTGCAAATGCTGATAATATTGTAAGAGTTGCTTTTTGAATTGCGCTCTGAATAACATCATTTGTATTTTCACCAGTGTAATGGATGTTAATATAGGGTTCCTTTATAAATTGTAAATTTATCCTATGTTTTTCATAGTATCTAAATTCTTCTAATGTATCGTTCATATTTCTCCCAAGCCTTGTTAGGGAGTCAAACACAATCGTATCTCCTGTACGAACAAGACGCTTTAGCATTTGGTAATTCTCTCGTTCCGTATTTTTTCCAGATTCTTTATCAATGAAAATATCTCGATCTTCTATTCCTAAATCTTTCATATTCTGAATTTGTCGTTCTTCTTTTTGATCTTTACTGGAAACTCGGACATATCCAAATTTTTTATGTTTCATATGCTACACCCCACTGGTAATTATACCAATTATGTCTGTAAAGGTATATGAAATAAACAGATGTCTGTAAAATAAGAAATAAACATTTATAAACGTGGTTTTTTATAGTTTTTTATCTATCTGTAAAGGTGTACCTTTTGTGAATGGTTTATTTTGGAATATTAAAATATAATGTGGTAGATTATATCTAATAACAAAACAGTTTTCAAAAGGAGCGTTTTTTATGGATGGACCAGAATTAGCTACCAGGTATGATGAAAAAATTATTGAGTATTATTTAACAATGTTAGAAAAAGGAGAAGGTACAAAAAAGTTATTTTACAGTTCCATGTTTGACTATGAATTAGGTTTAGATATGGAAAGGATCCACATGATTCTCTTCTAATAATTCCTCAAATTTCTCTGTTCCGCATTTTATAAAATATCCATATTCCGATTCTGAAATAAAAAAGGCCAGCAAAACTTTACCATCTTTTTCTGTATTTCCAGTAAGTACATGACCATATTCTTCCGGGAAAGCAAATGGTTCCGTAAAGTAAACTGCACTTTTATTGTATTTTTGAACAAAAGACTTATCGATACTTTCAATGCCACTAATTGCTGTTCCTCTTCCTATTTCGATTCCATTACTTATACAATAAAATAAAGCATTTGCAAGAATATACCCCGTACTCCGAAATGCTCCATCAACTACCATGGAAACTTCAACATTAGCTCCTACTATTTCTTCATATTTACTCACTCCAAGTGTATTAAAAACAAGGCATTCTTCAAATACATTTTCATATTTCAAAATTTGTATACTCGGCATGTCCTCATCATTTTTGAACACTTCCCGGTCGATTGGCTCACCTAAGTATTTACTATAATGGTCATAATATAGCTCTCCATAATGAATCATTCTTTGAATTCCCCTTTATACACATGAATTTTTATTTTCCCCCTAAGGTCTATATAGATGAATAGATAATACTTTTAACAAACTTAGAAGACTGCTTAACTTTACTCCTCATATAAATGATCAAGAAATTCATTTATATTATTTGTTAAAAAAATACATATTTTTCATGCCGTCGTGCTCTTCATCATGAGCCCAATGAAATATTTTTTCACAATATTCTTCATTGATGCCCAAACATATTTGATTACCACCGGGATCATCTGCAATTGGTATAAATCCCATATCTAAAAGATCATCAAAAAAATCTATTATTTTATCCAAATTATCATACATACCCCCAATTCCATAGAAAATATTTAATACACTTTCTCCTGCATCATCAGAGATTTTATACATACTTGCCTTTGGATAGCCACCATTGTATTTCAATAAAAACTCTCTATAATACTTCGGAAATCGCAGCTGATGTTTTTCCTCAAAAGCTTCTAACTCTTCTAATGATAATTTTTCATGAATCATTTCAATCTCCAACGCATTCCCACTCCTTGGCAAACTTTTTTTCACCATCTCTTTTTGATTGTGTATCATTGGCATAAGTCGATTAGACATATCCTCTTTCAGCAATAATCATTTTTCTTGATTCTATGATACTCTAAAAAACAAGCTGTTATCTTTTGCGTATTAATCACACCACATTTCCTCATCAGAAATCCATTTATTTTTCTGTAAATCAAACGATTTATTAGCATCGTGGAAACCACAATAGGCAGGTAATTTTATATTTCCTCCGTTTGCTTTATTCCAACAATCAACAAACCATTCCACAATGATTTTTTCCTCATCTTCCGATATGATCTCATCGTTTTCCTCATAAAATCCCCAGAACTCGTCTGATTTATCATAAGAAAGGTTATAATATGATATACGTTCGAGTAATTCATGACTTCCTGCAAAAATACTACTATCATTTCCTTCATAAAAAACTTCATTTGCTTCTCTATTCATAGAAAACATCATGATAGAAAGATCGAATGATCCGATAAAAATCATAAAATCTACTAACTCTATTTTACTATAATAATTAAATTTAAGAATTTCTCTTATATTATGAATCAACCTTTCTGAATTTGTTTCAAGATTTTCTTTTACCGAGCTAATGTATGTATCTTTTGTAAACAATTCATTCACCTCATGCTTCATTTAAATTTCAATATAAATTAAAACTCTTTACACATAATATAATTGGGCGTCTTCTTTTCTTCATCCATTTCCGCGTTAATCTAACATGCAAATAAACTGGTTGAGTAAAATTAGCTCCTCTAGCTACCGCATATCTTCCTCTATTTTTCGTACTGGTCAAGCATGGTTCATCATTAACAAGTAAAGATCCTGGATACCACTTGTTCTACCTATGTATGTTAAATACTCATGGCTTCCATCCCTTCTCCTGCAAGAACTTCTGTAATTCTTCCTCAGACGGTACATTCTTCTTCCACTCTTCACATTCCTCCAAAAACTTCTCCGTTTCATAAACAACAGACGGTTCCTTCTTCCGAAATTTCGCTGCCGCTTTCTCTATTTCACTGAGACTCGTATATCCCTTCCCATGCCAATCTCGTAAAATCCCCTTCACATAAGCAAGCGTCCGCTTATTATTTTCATAGGAAATCTGAAGTGCCTTCAATACAAGCTCCTCTGACAATTCTGCCATCCATTCACTTAATTCCTCCGCTGCATAAGACGACAAACTACCAAAGTTTTGTTCATAAAACGTGAATACACTACTACCTGGATTCACTTCCTCTACTTTTTTTACTTCAACTACTTCCTCATTTGCTTCACAATCTTGAACAACTTCTTGCGAAATCACATCAGATGCTTCAACCGGCATTCCGAAATGCTCTAGCAATAACGGAATATTCAACTCTTCCTCGAGGCATCTTTGAAGAAACATATGTACAAACTCTTTATTTTTCACAGTCTTTAACTCACGTAACACACACTTTTCTATGTTCGTATTCGTAACAGGGTTATAACGTAACCAATTTAGAACATATAACTCCTTCGTTTTCACATCATATAATATCTTTCCATACGCAATAAACCGCTGCAACAACTTCTCAGCAGTCTCACGATTATACCCCGTTTCCATCTCTACCAAGCGTAACGGAAGTGGATAAATCCCGCATTGTCTCGTTTTCGAACATGTCAGTAAATACATATAAAAATATCGCTCCTCTGGCGTTAAATCTAATACAAACTCATCTTGCCAAAAATTCACCTGTACACTCCGGTATACTCCCATGTTTCTTCCTCCCGCTCTTTTAGTGGTAATTATAGAATTACTTACTCCTTCATATATATAGGATTGCAGGCAGGAATTTGGTGAATTTATTTTATATTTTTTACTAGTACTAGAATGTTACTTTTTTATTTTTTTGTAGTTGTTCCTGTAGTTGTTCTTGTAGTTGTTTTTTCTTTTGTTTATTTAATGATTTATTACTTGGTATGGGCTTATAAGGGGCTTGGAAGGGGCTTCTCTTATTGTCATCTGCTGAAGAACTTATAAAATAGTACTACATGAAAAAGCTAATTTTGTTTTATAACTTCATCAATTGTCACTTCTTTATCAGCGACTAAATCATAAAAGCCTCTATGAACTCCTTCTTCATACAACCAGCACAGATCCGTTCCATAAGGAGCTTCAAAAATCTCAAACATTACAGGGGCGATTTTAAAAATAGATTCCGCGTTTAAAATGATGAAATTATCCACATGATTCACATATTCATCAGTATCATCTATAGAATACAAATTCCAGCCATTGAATTGCGAGATAGAACTTTCTTCTCTAAATGAATATCTAACTGGTTTTCCAGCAAGAATATTTTTTGAAACAACAAAACCACCATACTCACTATTATTTATTTTCACTTTCAAACTCCTTAATATCGTAATTGCTAGCGTATTTGAATAAATATTTGTACCAAATACCCGTGTTTTCTAATTACAAATTTTGCATATATCGAACAATTGACGTGTCAAAAGACACGCCTTGTCCGAAACTGATTCATCTCATGATTGAAATCACGAATGTTCTCGGCTGAATCATAAATGCAGCATTTCAGCCTTTACAACTTGAATATATTCCTGCAACTTACAAAATGCTTCTGTCAGTTTGCTTGTTTCTTCTTTATGAAGAAAGCGGTCCTTGTTTCGTTCTTCCTCTATGACAAGTAGCTGCGCGGCAGCATAAGAAAGACCATACTTTTCGCATTCTCGCTTTATATCATGAAAAAAAGAAAGAGGTACGGCCCCTGCTCCTGAGACAAGCATCTCATCTAGAACTTGTTCCAATTCATCGATTATGCGCATTAACTCGATCATAGAACGTTTCTCCTTCATTGAGTGTAATATTTATAATCTCTCCTGCTTCTGTATATAAAATGACAGGTGTAACAACGAGCTTTGTTCCTTCCTGATAAGAATGGACTAGCATTCGCTTTACATGCAACAAGTCCATATTTGTTTTTACAAGTCGAATCATCCGCTCATTTTCTGGTCGTTTCATCATTTGCATTTGCAATGTTTTCCCATTCTTATCGATAAGAGGTATGATCCATTTTTGTTCCTGTTTCTGAAATTTCCATTTTTCTATTTCAGCAACTTCGATACAAAAGACTCCTTGTTTATTTGCCTCTAACCTGTGCTCTTTTACTTTCTTTAGTAGTTCTTCCCATGAAGTTAAAAAGAGAGATTGCCACTCTGCCACATTTGTTTTTCCTTCCACTTCTCCTACTGTCTGTGAGCTAGATGACAATTGAAAATCGGCGTTAAGTTTTGCATGCTTCAATCGGAAAGATGAACGAGAGAGTTCGTATCCTTTCCCTGCAATTCCCCATGGAACTTGCCTTTCATGGAGTTCTTCAGGAGTTGTGCTGCTCCCTTCATAGAACATCGGACGCGACTGCGTGTATGTTATCCACTTTTCCTGTTCTCGATTATAGAAATAATACGTCACACCAACATAACCAGACTTCGTTTTCCAGCCGGATGCACCGAAAGCATGCAAAGTAAGCGGTGGAACCTCATAATATTCCGAACGAAACGGACTCTCTTGCAGACGATGGCGCTCTAACAACAAAATGTGTTCATAAATCGCGGACAGCGTTTGCCGATAGGATGCCATTTGAAAGGACGCATGTTTCATCCGGTATAGCCCAATATCGGTCCCGAGCTTACGAAATAAATTTTCTAACTTTGCTAATTTCAAAGAACGAGCTTTTACAGAAAGTTGTTCTATTTCATAGATTGTGTTTTTGGTAAGGCGTGTTAATCCAAAGTGAACAATTTGCTCGATCATCTCTTTGAAAATAGATAGCTTATCCGGCGCAATGATAAGAGGATGCATCTGTTTCGTTTCATGCGAGATTCCTTTCTCTTTTTGATACCAATATACCGCTTCCGCCTTATGACGGCATATTCCCTCTGCTTTACATGTACAGATTGCATCCTCTACCGATTCAGCTGTTAGAAAGCGAACGATTATATTCTCTTCTGGGAAGGACGCAATTAAAGCTGCCTCTTCTTCCAAAACGAACTTCGGCTGAAATGTTTCGCGGAACATAATTTCAGCCCACATTTTTTCGGAAACAATGCTGCGTACGTCCACATTCAATAGAGAAGAGAAATCAACCTTCGTTTTCTCTTCTCCTACATACATCTTCTTAGCTTCCAGCAGTGCCATAATGACATGCTTGCAAATAGAGCGGGCATCACAAATACAAGAGTAACTGCGTATATCACCCGTAAATGTTACAGTAATTCCATCATCAAACTGTATTTGCGCTGCATCCTCTTCTACGTCCATTTTGACATTTGATACAGCAGCCAAATCCTTCATTGCTCTCTTATATGTTCCTTTGTTGGACATGGCGATTAAGTATGTTTCATCAATAGAGGAAAGTACATTTAAGAAATGATTGTTGCGATCCACTGTGCCAACCTCCCTGGTGTTAGCGCTGCTACATGAGCACCGAGCACCGCCATTTTTTTAGCTGCCTGTTTATCATAAAAAGGCTGTGCAGTCGGATCAAGGGAAGTAAGTACAATCAGCTTTGCCCCTGATTCTACAATCTTCATCGCTTCTCGGTACATTTCAGCATAACTGCCACCTTCATATAAATCCGTTACAAGCACGACAATTGTTTTATGTGGCATCTCTATTTTATTCGTTGCGTAGCGAAGCGCCTGAGCAATATATGTTCCTCCCCCAAGCTGTACACTCATAAGCGTTTCCACCGGATCGTCAATACGGTCTGTTAAATCGACAACGGATGTATCAAAGATGAACAAATCCGTCTTAATCGTCGGTAAGCTTGCGAAAATGCCAGCCATAACCGCACTATGAATAACAGAATCAATCATACTACCACTCTCGTCTACTGCGAGAATCACACGCCATGGGCTAACGTGCTTCGTCGCAGCATAAAAATACGTTTTTTCAATATGAATGGTGTTCGTTTCCTTGTCAAAATGCTTCAAGTTCTTCCGAATCGTTTTCTTAAAATCAAAGTTGCGCATCGTGCGCACGCGGCTAGAACGATTACGATCGGGTCTACCGCTTAAAGCGTGCTTCACTTCTTGCTCTAAATTACGACGCAACTCCTCAGCTACTTTCGCTACAATACGCTTAGCCGTGTCCAATACATCTGGATTCATATAATCTTTAAATTGTAAAATACATTTTAATAAATTCATATTCGGTTCCATTTTTTGAAGCGTTTTCTTATCTTGCAATAGAGCCGTTAATTCATACTTTTCTAGCGCATGATTTTCCATAATTTCAATGGTTTCTTTCGGAAATAACTCCCTCACTTTCGAAACCCAAGTGGGCACTGTTAGCTGCGAAGGATCCAACGACCCGCCGCGTTCCTCCCCACGTTCCCGTTCGTACAAAAACTCCAGCACCTCATCCATTTCCCTGTACACAGGGTTTTCTTCCTGAAATGTGATTTGGTCATCCGCATATTTTCCAAGAACAAGACGCCAGCGATTTAAAGAAATGTTATTCTCCATCTTCTAGCCTCCGTCTAATTAAAATCTCTCGTGCCTTCCGATCTAACTGCATTGCATACGTCAGCACATCTTCTGAAATTGGTTCTTCTTTTATCACTTCTTCTGTGGCGCCATATAATCGAGCAACCTGCTTAGCAATCGTATCAACCTCAAGCGGCGTGAATTGACTGAACAAAAGGCGCAAATGCGGTAACACTTGCAAAAATGTCTCTTCATCAAGTTCTTCTAGGACATGAGACATCCCGCCAAGCAGCGATTCGTTATATAAGAAGATATCTTTTGCCCCAGCAAGCAATCCATTCAAAAATATCGGAGCTTGCTTTTGCATCTCACCACTTCCATAAAAATATCCTTCTGCCACTTGAATTACTTCACCCATTTTCCGTTTTCCTAAAGAAGTTAACAGTCCAAATACTGCCCCTTCTACTTGGCTTTCTCGTTTTTCCTTTTGCAAATAAAGCTCCAACGCCTCAATAAATTGCTGGTCTGCAGGCTGCAGGGTATACAAATCGATAAGCTTTTCCGCAATAATTGCTGGTTCGCCTCCATCTAAAACAGAAAATAACGAAAGGGCTTTGCATCGGGCACTATCCGCCTGCCGATTTGCTTTCTCTATTTGTGATAAATAGTAAGCGCAATCTGCCAAAGACACGAAGTCCCCATCCTCTTGTATTGCCTCATCTATGAAAGGGATGTACATGGCAAAATCGGAAAACAACCCGCTTAAGTATGCTTCCATCAACAAAAGAGCCACCTCTCCAGCACGCCCTTTCGCCTTATACAGCTTTGCTCTTAGCACTTCTTGCGCGGCTTCTCTCACCGTTCCGCCATACACAGATAAATCAATGAGAGCACTTTCCACCTGCGCTGAGAAACGATATTTCCAAGTTTCTCGCATAAGATTGATATTCTGCTTTCTAGCAAGATTTGGACCGCGCAGCTTCTCGCAAAACGGGACTTCTAAAAAAGCGAGGCAATGAAAGAATTGGCTTAAACGCTGGTGTCGTTCGTTCTTGTATATGTCAAGAATCGTCTCATGTGGTATAGTAGAACGGGCCGGCAAACGAAACGAACGAACAGAAGCACGAAAATCATGCACCAGCGGCGGCACATCCGCTTCTTTTGACAATTTACCACGCTTCGTCCCTTGCAAACTCTTCTGAAGCAGTATCATAGGCTTATTTGCTGCAGATATCTCACCTTTCACAAATGCACTACGCACTGCATCCAGCAGCTCATACAATCCAGGCTGCATCTTCCCTCGAAGCAGCGCAAGTTCACGTATCATTCGCGCAGCCTCAATCTCATCGGCCATTGATATCCCTTCTGCCTTTAACTGTCTAGCAACCCGTATCATAAATTGCTCAGCTGTCGCTTCATCCCTATTCTCCCAAACATATTGATAAAAGGTGGGTGCAGGCATACCACTCTCATAACCACGCGTCTGATCACTTTCCATAAAGGAGTACGGCATAAGATAATTTTTTGCATATACTTTAGACAATGGACTTTTGGACAGTTTTTTCTTTTTCCCTTCCAATTCAAGAAGCCCTTTCACATGAAAGCCTCCGGTAATAACGAGCACCTTGTCATACACTTTACGCGCTTTTTCAATTTCCTTTGCCATGTGTATCTCCCTGGCTTCGCATCCGTCTTCTATCAACATCTCCTGCGTATAGTCCGCGCGCGTATAATAACAATAATGAAAAAGCTGACGGACAAACTCCTCACTTGTCATATGAAAACCTTGCAATTCAAAGTATTTCTCCCAAAATTCATGAAAGCTTCGGCACCCCGTTTTTTCTGAAAGCATGCGGACATATTGACTATGCCGAAAATATTGTTCGTCATGCTTTTCACGCTCTTCCTCGTTTTTCGTTACAAACAAATATTCTTTATAAGGAAGATCAATAAATGAAACTGGAATATTGCACGCAGCTCCTTCCCGCAGCGCGACAAGTTCTGGTGAATAGTCGAGAAAGGGATAGTACGCTCGGTACTTTCCACCCTCTTCTCTTTCAAGCAGATCCGTTTTATCATCATAACTGCAATATATACAAATCGGAGCCTCACTCTCTGCGCTCACGATATGTGGAATAAGAGTATTACAATCTATCGGTCCTTCTATAAGAATCGCATCCGGTTTATATAATTCAACTATCTTTTGTACATGAAAAGAGCACGCAGGGCTATGATGGCGAATCGGCACGTATACGACGTTGTTACTTAAATTGTAAGCTCTTTGAAACAGTGCATTTACTTCAGCTGATTGCGAGCTTCGAAAAACGACTTCCATACCTCTCCTCCTACTTGACCTCGCGCCCTGACGATGCTTGTAAAGTAACTGCGCAGCTTTTCTAAATCATCCTTGTTTTCTTTCGCAATCGTCCCCGATAAATACCGAACAAGCGCATCCATTTTCACTTGTCCGCTTCCATAATAGTACGCATCCATTGCACTTTGATAATATACAGATACTGCTTCTGCAGTACTCATAACAGAAGACGGCTGATCAATTCGTTTTCCTTCAGCGGTTACACCTTCCCTAAGTTCATGAAAAACAGTCGCCAACAGCTGAACAACCGTCTCATCCACTTCTGGTGTGATGCCTGATGCTCCTAATAACCGCGTTACTTGTGACTCTATTATTTTTGCTTCAAGCTTTACATCCTTAATCGGATGCACCGTTTCAAAATTAAAACGACGCTTCAATGCACTACTCATTTCATTCACACCGCGATCGCGCGTGTTAGCCGTCGCAATAATATTGAACCCAGGCTTTGCCGTAAGAATTCCTTGCTCCCCAAACTCTGGAATATTTAGCACTTTATCACTCAAAACACTAATTAACGAATCCTGCACCTCCTGCGGGCAGCGCGTCAACTCTTCAAATCTAGTTAATATCCCTTGTTCCATCCCAATGAAAAGTGGCCCTGGCACAAGTGCCTCTCTTACAGGTCCTTTCGCAAGAAGAAGCGCATAGTTCCACGAGTACTTAATTGTATCTTCCATCGTAGCAGCTGTTCCTTGCACAGTGTTGCGGCTATTTCTACATATCGCAGCAGAAAGCAGCTCGCTTAGCATCGTTTTTGCTGTTCCTGGCTCTCCAATTAGCATAAGTCCGCGGTTTCCTGCTAATGTGACAATCGCTCGTTCCACAAGTGCATCATTACCATAAAACTTACGACTAATTTCTACTTCTTTTCCTTCCCAAAGAAGCGGTTCTTCTTGTCCGATAATAAACGTACGAACGGCACGCGGTGACAATCGCCAGTTAGGTGGTTTAGGAAACGAATCATTCGCTTCTAACGCATTCAATTCTATTTCATATAATTCTTCCATTAATGGTTTAATAGACTGCATATGTCAGTTCCTTTCTTATCGCTTACTGCGCCAGTTTTCATCACGGCCAAGGTTCGATTCTGTTGCCCGTTTTATATCATATAAAATTTCACTGAAAAAGCGTTCCGATACTTGTTTTGGTAAAACGCGTCTCTCATGATCAATTTCGTCGTAGTCATATGAACCGCGGCTCACCGTGCCTGCTTTATAAAATTGAATTTCAAATACGCACACATCTTCCTCGCCTTCATACCCGACCGGTGCACCTTCAAACGCAAGCTCCGCCCCTAATCCGGCGCGAGTATCTTCTTTATAGAATGTATAATATACACCGGCATCTTGAACCGATCCACGGCTCCATCCGTACTTCGCCATCTTACCAAACAGCGAACGACCATTGATTTGAATACCAGCAAATCTTTCTACAGTAACTTCCTCATCTTCCTTCACCTGAAATACTTCACGGTCAATTTGCGGAAATGGCTGAGTAACCTCATAATCATCTAGCTGTTCCTTCCATAACTCCCGTTCCTCTTCAGACAATTCCAGCGGATGAATTAAGCCAATAACGGTATCTGGCGTAAGTTCATGCTCTTCTTCTTCAATCGTATTGAACGTGCCATCCTCCATATAACGGAACATCGCAAGTAACTTTCCTTCCTTATATTCACCCCAAATAAGTGAGATAGCAAATTGCTGCATAATTGGATTTTCCACAAACAGAGACTTCCATGTATTTTGTGACCAATAGCGATTAAGAGAAAGCGCTGTTTCCAGACGCTGCGTTTGCATCGTAATCATACTTCGGAGCTGCTTCTTTATAGAGGTTAACTCCGCCTTAGCCTCTTCTGCTTTTTCCGCATCATCTTTTGCATTTGGTTTCGGAAGTGACTTAATTCGTTTTCCTTCTTCTGTCTTCAACTCAATTTTCAAGTTTGGAGTTAAATAAGCAGTAAATGTTCTGCTTCCGTAATCAATTGTCTTTTCACCGCGTTTATTAAAACCAAGGTCTGGGACAAGCTGATCTTCTAATTCTTCTTCTGTTATACCACGCGTTTTAGCAGCAAGACTCAGCGCTTCTTTCGCAGCATTACGCACTTGCTTATGTTTATACTTAAATGCCATCGCATGGATAGACATTAGCCCAATATGTGATTGGGACAACGCTAGCGCCTGAACAGCTGCTGCAGCAATAGCTCCGCGCATACCAAGTGCCCATTCATCAATCTGCTTTTTGAGCTGCAGCGCCATTTCATCATCACTGTAAATGCCGTACAGCGAAAGAATACCGCGTTTCTTCGACTCCGCTCCTTGAGAAATCCATAGCTGATATATCGCTTGTATATTTTCCTTCATATCTTGTTCGTTAAGAGCAGCGCCTATTGCTTCCGCCGCTTCTTTTTTCTCAATTACAGAATCTGATATATACTGCTGAAAATATGCAAGAGGAATCATTGCATCTGCAATTGTATCGGAATCGCGAAGACGAATTTGCGGTTCAAATCCGAGCCACTGCACAAGCGCATTCCTTTTTTGCGGTGTTAAAATACGCATGCAAAGAGCTTCTATACTTCCTGATGCTCCTTCTAAGTCCCCGTCGCCAAGCAATGGAGCAAACTTCTCCATCAAGGAATCGTTTTTCTTTTCTTGCAAAGCTTCTTGCACAAGCTGTGTATATTTTTCAGATTTATAGTATAAAAGTGTTTGCATCACATTTTCGCGCACAACTTTCTTTCTATTACTCAATTCCTTTGCCACATCCTCTGCAGCTTCCGCATCTTTTGTAAGAAGTGCAACTGCAGCAGTACGTACCCTTTTAGAGGAATCTCCAAGGCTTTGAATGAGAAGATCACGCGTCTGAGCTGCGTTATCCTTTGCCAACTCATCCAAAATAAAAATCCTTTCATCTACAGAATACTCAGGAAATTTCTCTGTCACATATGTCCGTTCTTTTACAAACAAACGAATGAGCACTTCTCTTGCTCTACTTCCTTTTTCATTACGCTCGGAAGCTTGTTCAACAGAATAGGTAATGAGCTTCTCTTTCGATAAACCATAGGAAAGAAGATCCTCCAATATTTGTTCCGGCGAGTTTTTCATGTCAGCATACCGCTGCAGAAGTTCGTATAAACTATAGTTATAGGTTTTCCCGAGTTGAAGTGTAAGAGCTGCTTCTCTCTTTGCCGCTTCCTCTATATCCCAAAGAAGCGCAATTTCTAAAACAGGCATTCTCCAGTAATTATTTCTATACTTCGAACTTTCGAACTGTTGCTTCATATCCTCAAATGATAAATTACCTAATAAATAGTCACGATATGTACTACGTATGTCAGATGATTTCGTTTGAAGGACAACCGTTAAAAACTCTTCACGTACTTTGTTTCTATGTAACTCGCACCCTTTTTCCGCCAAAAGCATTGACACAAAAAGGTATTGACTTTGACTTAAATATTGCAACGTACGCTTAACAAATTCCGGTTGCTCTTCCACCATACATAGCAATAATTTGTATTCGTATATTCGATCAAAATCAATAAAGTCTAAATGATGCTGCGTTAGGCGATATGCGAAAAATCTTTCTTCCGAAATACCGAATTGCTCGCACAAATTTCGGGTTGTTTCATACACTTGTGTATCAAAACTCTTTGTTTTTCTGTAGTTTCCAGACTGTTCAAGAGTATGGCTGACATGAGAAATTGCATAATTCATAAATTTTTTAACAGAGCATTTCACTAATAATTCCATATATCTTCTTGCAACATCCGAATGCGGATATATACGAAAAATTTGCTGCCAAGTAAAGTCAGGTAAAGATGATCCGGCAAACACCTTACTAACAGATTCGCCTCGAACGTACCTTTGAGCTGCTTCAAGCTTGTCTTCTGCACCGCTTAGCCTCAATATATACTCCGCATGCTCTTGCAATTCTTCTTCCAGTAAAGAACGATAAGGAAGAAATCTCTCATAATCTGCATCTAGCATAACTAGAAGCAAAAGTAACCTTTGCTGACCTGTTGTAACTTGTAACTGTTCTTCTATATACTGCGGATTTTCTTGAACCCATTGTTTCAGAAAAACATCTGCTTCATTTACAGAGCGCGATAGACCCGTTAAACACTTGCAGGCTAATCCTACAAGCTTATCAAATGAAAGACCGCTTTTCTCAAAATAAGCCTTTATATCTATGAAACTCAAATGTGTAAAACGTACAAGAAGAACATTCAGCAATTGATCCTCAAGTAAATGATAAAATAACCGAAAAAAAACTGGATCTTGCTTATACGTCTTCCTAAAATCATTCATGAACCGCCAAGCAAAATCACTTCGCTTATTTTCGCGAATGGTCGTTTGTTCTATAAGTTTTAAAACTTCTTCATCTCTCGTCTGCAAGTAACGCATTGCTAATTCTTCTTGTGTCCCTGTCATATTAAGGTGTTGAAACAACTGATATGTACTGACTGCCATCTTCTACGCCTCCCTAGTTCTTTTATAAACTCATCGTTGGATCATATACATATGATAATACCCATTCTCTCACATATCTGAAATTTCAGATACAAGAATACGGAATATATTTACATTATTAGTATATCATATCAGCTCTTATACGAACATACGTTTCTATAAGTTTTATATTTATTTTGAAACAATCATTGAAGATATGGTCTAGAGATTGATATTTCTTAAAAAACTAATCTGTTGTGTTTAGCTTCAGAAGTAAAATCACTCTATAGCATTTTACCTCCTCAAATTAAACCTCGTCAGCCAAAGCATCATCGTAATCTTGTAATTCTTTCATAATTTCTTTTAATTGTTCAATACTATCAATAAATTCTTGGTGAGAAATTTTTTGATAATCACCCGCCTTGCCATGTCCATCACTTTCAAATATTTTTATTTCTCCACCTAACCCCAATACATTATCAACTAATTCTTTTAACTTCTCCATATCATCCAGATCATTCGCATCAGTTTCCGCAATAAAATCTTTGTTTTCAATTTTATTTTTGATTTCTATAATTGCTAAACTCGTATATTTTCTTAAAGATGCTATATATGTATGAAATGGAGCATTAGGAATTATTTTAATTGCTATTTTACTCATCTATTATTCTCCTTTCTATATATTCTCTCGCTCAATTAATTGTTATTAAGAGCATCTTCCTAATGGCATAAGCTCCAACTAAGAATTAATAATCTGTACGACCTTTTTCTAACTTTCCCTTTAGATATTCAGCAATTTCTGTTTGTCCAAATTCTCTAGCATATTCATAAGCATCCATATTCTGAATACTTTCACCCGTATATCGTATTGAAATATCTATTCCTTTTTCAACTAGAAACTCAGCTACTTCTTTATGCCCACCATAAATCGCTCCAAATAATGGGTTTCTTTTTGCTAAGCTCACATCTATTTCTGCGCCAGCCTCTACTAGATATTTTACTATCTCTAAATGTCCCGCTCCTGCTGCCACATTTAACGCAGAAGCATCGAATGTACCACCTCTAGCATCCATATCTATCCCTTTTTCAATGAGATACTTAACTATTTCAAGATGTCCTTTCTTTGCTGCTACATGTAACCATGTACCAAATGAAGTCATTGTGTTCAAAATTTCTTTTTCATTACCTATTAATTGTTTGACTTCATGAATATCACCAAGTTTAATTGCATTCCTTATTGCTTTGTTTACACTTTTTTTATCCAAAACAAGTCCCCCTTCATTTCAATTTATCTTCTACTAGCTAATTCTTCAAGAACTTCAACATCCTTTATTTGCATAGCCCTAATCATAGGTTTTGTTTGTATTCGTTTAACCGTACATCCTGAAAACGATTCAGGTCAAAAATTCTACACAGGTTTTGGATTTACTGATGATGAAATTTACACATACAGTGAACTGACATATTCCTTGTACATTTAGAAAAATTTCAGTTTAACACGATAACTACTCATAATATTGATTACGCGAAAAAGAGTACCTTCACATCTTTTGAAGGCACTCTTTTTCGCGTAATATAGATTCTGCCGCGCTTCTTTTATACTAAAAAGAAAGCATTAAAATCTTAAATACCAATATATTGCAACTTCATCACTTTGCTCATTCATGCCTTTATATACAAGAAAATCAAAGCCTCCTATAACAAATCCACAACTCTCATAAAATTTGCAGGCTCTAACGTTATTGCTCTGTGTCTCCAGCATAATTCCTGGCATTTCACAAGCTTGCGCCCAATGCTTTGCCTGCTCAATTAATTTTCTACCAACTCCAAGTTGTCTAAACTGCTTATCCACTTTTATATCTTCCACGTAGGCAAAACTGTTCCAGTTCCTTTTTAATATAATCATTCCAATCATGCGTTGATTCATAAACGCCAAAAAAATTATTTTATTTGGATTATTAATATATTCATTATAATCTAGATCACCCTCTTGATCTTCATTATATATACCTTCTGAATAATTTTTCTCATAGCTCTGTATTTCTTTCACTATGTATTCTATTCGTTGATTCATCGCTGCTAATGAAAGAACTAACTTAGAATCAACCGTAAAACTATCATCAATTTCAGGAATTGCATTCAAATCCTCTATTTCTAGTTTTCTAATAAAAATGTCCATCTTTATCCCCCTTAAATAAAATGTAATATATGAACAGTTAACACCCTTCTTTCTCATACTAAATATAGCCCCTCTTGAATGACCAGTTAATGTAAGTTGATACCCCTTTAAGCCATTTTTAGGATTGGCCATATAATTTTTCACTTCTTTTACTAAAACATCAGCATTAGTAAATTGACTTTCAGCAACTACCTTTTGTGCCCTTTCCTTAGCCATCGCAAAGTTAAACTGCGTGGTTAAAGGGAGTGATGAAGTATCAAGAGCATTCAATTTCTCTAAATTATCTTGATTTTTTCTAAGTCGACTCCCCATAACATCAAAGGTATCCGCATCATAAAAATCCGGACCTTCTTTCGAACCCCGAAAAGCAATGACAACTTGTTTAGTTGCTTCATTTTTATAAACAGTTGCATCCAAACTATTATTTTTATTATGTAATACAGCATCAGGTATTGTAATACGTTTCCAAACCTCTTTATGATCCCCAATGTTTACTCCAATTTCATAGCTATCTATATAGCTATCATTTGCTAATCTTTGTAAAGTTTTATCACTAACAGAATTACTCATAGTTTCTCTCTCCCCAAAAGAGACTTATAGTATTAGTATAAGATAATTATAGTAGTAAAAATATGGTAAATGAAAAAGAAAAATATTATAATTTTAATCATTGCTAAAAAATACTCTTCAAAATTTTCAAACCTATATTATTGATTGATTTAAATATTTAATAATCTCTTTTTTGTTCATGTCTTCTATTCACCCTTAATTTTCGGATATCTCCTTCTTGAATTAAACTGACCGTTAGCACAATAAGAAAAACTGAAATCCCTTCTGTATTAAGTGAGGATTTCAGTTCATCTTTTTTCAAAACGGTGCAACTTTATTACAAACGGTCAAATTTAAACAGATTCCAATACGGAGCTCTCTGTGAAAAATTCGTTTTATTTATTCTTCTCTTCATCGCATGTAATTTTATCCATATTATCACAAGGATTCCTTGTTGCAAATGAATAAAAAGAATAATCAGATAGTATGTTCCGAATTCATTTTTGCTTTGCGGCTAATCCGACAAACGACACGCATTAATTTTTTATGGAGAAATGGAAAAATTGTAAGAAATATATCCACTAGTAACAATTGCAACTTTTTGCTTAGACATCTTGAAACCCCCTGTTTTTGAAAATACATGGTGTGTACGGATGAATCTAAGAAATTGAACAATCGTTCTAATTTGCATAATATAAAACACTCAATTCTTTGTCATACGAATGATTTTGGCATAGTGGTCGGCAACTAATTTCGCTCCTTTGCTATTTAAATGTACTCCGTCTAAAGTCAAATATAGGCCGCGTTTTTGTGATATACGATCAATTTTTTCTTGGTTTTTCAAGAATAAAGCTTCCCACATTACTCTTAGTGGATTTGTTGTTATATATTCAGAGGTATCATAATTTTTGAGGATTGAACTAAACTCTTTATATAAATTAAGATATACTACATTTTCATATTGTTGTGATAATGCAGAAATAACTGTTCTAAATTTATATATTTTCTTATTCCACTCATTATTTATGTTTTCTCCAATTATAGTAGGGGATACTACAATGACTCTTTTTGATTGCTTGAGAATTTTCTCGAGCAGTATTTTATAACGCTCTTGAAATTCTTTTTGATTTGATGCGATAGGATTTGCTTTTACCTTTAAAAGTTTTGCGTAAATATCATTTACACCAATCCATAAGAAAGAAATATCAAAAACATCATTTTGTTTTTGATTGCTAATTCGATTTGTTAAGCTTATAACTGTTTCACCAGGTTTCCCTAAATTGTATAGCGTATCATTTGGAAATTGCCCACTTAATATGTTATAAAATGAAACACCTGGTCTACCTTCTGTTAAGCTATCTCCATATAATCCTATTTGCATTTCACATGCCTCCTTTTCCACATGTAAATGAAATAAAAAACAAAAGAGTATTAGACACTTTCTTTTGAGATAGATAGTAAGAAAATCATAATAGCTTCTTCAAATAATCGTTCTAATTTTTTTGTTTCCACTGTGTGGATAAATTGACATAATCCACCCAACCATGATCCTAATAAAAAGCTTGAGTTTTCAACGTTTTCTATTGAAAATTCACCACTTTTTAAGCCTTCTTCTAAAATTTGTTGATATGCAGTTAAAGGGACAACAGCTAAACCGTATAGTTGCTGAACGATAGAGGGATTTGTATTTGGATCAGCCGCAAGTTCTTGTCCTGCCCTCAATAAAGGCGTTTTATAGTTGTGTAGCACATGCTGGGCCATCCCATATAATTTTTTGGAGGCATTGAGGTAATTTTTTTCTGTTATTTTCCACTTCTCATGCCATTGTTGCATGCTTTTTTTTGCTAAATGGACAAATAAACTTTCTTTATTTTTATAATGATAATAAATATGTCCTTTGCTGTAGCCAGAAGCTTTTGCGATGTCTTCAATTGAGGTTTTTGTATATCCTTTTAAAGAAAATAATTCTGTAGCTTTTTCAGCTATGATTTGTTTAGCTAACTCACCATCATATCGTCTTTTATTCAAAATTTACTCCTTCATCTTTTAATTTTCAGAATTGAATGATTGTTCTAATTTAAATGTATGAAAGAAATTGTTTTTTAGCAACTGACAAGTAAAAATATGTAGATACTGTTTTTGGTTTGATTTTTCATATAAGATGCGGTGCGTGAAATTGAATATTCCGCAAAAAAATAGAGCCTGTTTCTATAGGCCCTTTACGGGTTTCTGTTTGAGTTTGTTTGTGCTTCCATTAACGGTTCTAATGGAGGTTCTAACTCTATCTTTATGGTGTCCCCTTCTTGTAAATCTTGTCCTTTTTCTATACTTTGGCTAGTTACATATCCCGTACCCGTCGTTTTTAAATCTAACTTCAATATTTCAGATAAATACATAACATCACGCATTGCCCAGCCTTTAAGGTTAGGCATCTTCACGTTACTACCTACTAGAAAAATACGGTCTCCTTTACTAGTTACATCACCAGCCTCTGGATATTGTTTTATTATTTCTCCTTCTCCTAATACTATCGGATGGAGTTTCGCTTTTTCTGTCATGTTTTTTGCTGTATCCATCGGTTGATTTACATAATTTTGTATTTTCACTTCAGATTGCTTTGTAGCATCTGCTATTTGCTTTTCTGTATATGGTTTCACTTTTAAGTATTCTAAGCTATTTTTAATAACTGGTTTAAAAATTTCTGCGAGGGGTTGAGCGCCATATTCATTACCTTTTAATTTAGGTTGTTTAATAGCTAAATATATTACTAATTGTGGATCATCAATTGGAGCCATTCCTAAAAATGAAAAAATATAATTTTCTTTCCCTTCCATATACCGCCCATTTTCAGGATTCGGAATTTGTGCGGTTCCTGTTTTACCACCAATCGGATAACCGTCCACTTTATACATCGTTCCGGTACCTTTTGATGAAGTGATAACACGTTCCATTAAGCTTCTTACTTTCTCCGCGGTTTCTTTTGTAACTGGATTTCCAATTTCTTTAGGTTGATTTTCCATAATCACTTGATTGTCTATTGGATTTACAATTTTATCGATAATATAAGGCTTCATCATTTCCCCATCGTTAGCTATCGCAGTAGCAGCTTGTATTAATTGAATAGGAGTAACAGTGGATCCTTGTCCAAAAGCAGTTGTAACTTGTTGAATTTGTGTATCTAGTAATAGTTTATTCTTGCTTTCTCCAGGTAAGTCTATCCCTGTTTTTTGATTAAAACCAAATTTATTTATGTATTTCTTGAAGTTATTTGGCTTTAGTAATTGATCTTCTAAAATAGAAAAAGCAACATTTGACGATCGTTCAAAACCTTCATCAAATGTAATAGACCCCCACCCATAACCACTATTATGGTCTTTAATTTCTGCTGAGCCTACCTCATATTTCCCAGATTGATAATATTGATTACCATCATAAACCCCTTCATTAATCGCGGCAGCTAATGTGAAAATTTTCATTGTAGATCCAGGTTCATATGCATTTGCAATCGGATCATTTAAGAAGTATTCAATATCTCCTTTATTCGGATTATAACTAGGTTTACTGGACATCGCTAAAATTTCTCCCGTTTTCGGATTTGCGATAATACCTACTAGCATAGAAGGATCATAATGCTTTGTTGCAGTATTCATTGCTTCTTCTAAAAAACTTTGAATTTGTTTATCTAACGTAAGATACACGTTATTTCCATTTCGAGCGGGTTCCACCTGTTCTATATTATTTGTAAGCGGAATCCCTTTTCGTGATCCTACATATGAAACACTGCCATTCGTAGCACGTAAATACTTGTCGAGACTTTTTTCGAGACCAAACTTACCTTCAGCATTCCCCTTATCATCTGGTCTTGCAAATCCGAGTATATACGATGCGAAATCTTCATTAGGATATACTCTAGCTTTTTCCGTTATAAAAGATACACCTGGTATCTTTAAATCTTTAATTTTGTCCTTTGTTTCTCTAGATAAATTCCTTCCAACTTTCCCAATTTCAACTTGCGTAGGCCCTTCGTGAAAATACTTAATGACTTCATCTTTATCCATTTCAAGTACATCTGCTAAACTTTGAGCAGTTTCTTCTTTATTTTTAACTTTATTTTTTCCTTTTAAATTTACAACGATACGATATGTTGTTGAATCTTGAACTAACACTTTTCCGTTTTGGTCATAGATCGTACCACGATTAGCTTCTAAAACACCATTTTTATTATGTTGTTCATTCGCAAAATCCTTTACATTAACATCATGCACAACTCCTACTGCCTGAATATAAAAAAAGCGTAATATCATGATGAGAAATAAAAAAATAAATAAAATCATCATATATCCAGCGCCTTTATTTGTCTGCAGTTTATGCATATTCCGCTCCTTTCTTTTACAATCTATTAATAGTAAAGACGTGGTACTAACTTTATTCTTATTAGTTGCAATACTATATTTTTCGGAGTTTTTGTATGAATTCCTCTAAAACAATACGAATCATGCAATGTAGACGATTCATTTTGTTTTTTATTTTATTGTCATTAAGTGCGGTGCGTGAAATTAAATATTCCCCTAGTAAAAAAGAACCTATTTTAAAATTTAATCTTTTATTTTATTCATAATTAACTCAGAATACATTATACTTCCAATCTCATATGTACCTATTTTTCTATTAACACAATAATTTAACAGTACTCCAACAGAAATCCCCTTCTTCAAACGACTCGCTTGTTCAATGAATTACCGTTTCTGTATGTTGTTTTTCCAATTCAAATAGCTATAATCAACCTCTATTTTTAATTCAAAATAGTTTTCCCAAGTATCTTGTACATGATAAAGTGTTTCGCCCTCAAATATAAAAACATCCCTATAATCATTTAGATATTCCCAGCCATTATCATTATTAAAGTAATACATTGCAAATTGATTACCCTCATCATTTAACATGTCGTCTGCAAACACACCCCCCCACTTCATATAGATTTGCGTACCAGTGATTTGTCTAAGCTTAAACTTATTAATGTCATCTTGAGACTTTTCTTCAAATGCTTTACTATATAAATTATTTTCAATTATCCACCCAAGAAACATACCAGTATGTACATATGCTTGTTCAATTGGCAAGTCCTCTGGAAAATCGCCATTATAATGATACTTTGCTTTATCATAAATCACGGTGTTCAACTCCTTTTCATATCCCATTTATTTTGCATCCAATGTAGTATCTACTAAATAACTATCTTTTCTCCCGCAATATTGTTTCTATTCACTGAATAAATAAATAATTAACAATATGAAATTCTATCTTTAACACAATAATATTCTAACAAATTAATATCCTAATAACCAGGCTTGTTTGCAATTCCAACAACAACTGTTATTCGTATCATATTAATAAAGGTTTCTCCTTCAAAAATATCTGTACCCTAGTATAGTTGAAGTATATTCATTGAAATTACTAAACTTAATAAAGAATATAAAAATGATAAGTTTGAATATCCCCTATTTCTTACTAAACTAGTGGGCAGTTTAGTTGAACAAGATTAACCAAGTTATTTATGGTATTATATTTACAGTAATAACATGGAGAAATTTGCCAAAAATTTAGGGGGTTTATTTATGAAAGGAAAATTAGTATTATCTATTATTTTTTCAGGTGCTTTAGCATTATCAATCGGATTTGCAAAAGACTTTCAAAGTACAAAGGTAGTTGCACAGACTAATGGAGATCAATACAAACTTGTTACTAAAGAGGAACAAGTTCAAAGAGAAAGTACAGTAGCAGAAAGGAAAGATGTTACCACTGTTATAACAGCAGAAGAGCAAGATATGGTGGAAAATAGTTCAGCTCAAGAAGGGTTTGTTCCACAAGCAAATGGGACAGGTTTCTATTTTGAAAAATCCCCAAAAAATTAAGTTTAATAAGGTGCTAAAAATATTGTTGTAGTAACTGAGGCCATTTATAGTACAAAAAAGGATAGATAGAGCATATTTTATACTGCTCATCTATCCTTTATAATTTATCCCTTACAATGTCCGACATTAAACAAAAATATAATGTTGTTAAGGGTTTTAAGTAGTATCTTGACTTTTAATAAAAAAGTTTGATCATTCTCTACCTGTGTTACTCCACAATTGCGCCTGTTTGCTGAAAAAAAAGTATTATTTCCTGTTAATCGAAGGTTGCAATCACAGGATTTAATTCATTTAAAGCTTGTGGTTCAATTTTTAAAGTAAATGTTGATTGACCGGTACCTCCATAAATATAATCATAATGGAAAAGTCGGTTGTCTATCACACAAGGTAAATCAAGACCTACCATACGTACACTTCCTACCTGAAATCCTGTAACTCTCTGAACTTCCTCTGGAGATGCTAATTTCACTTTACTACAACCTAAAATATCAGCTATTTTCTCAAAACTAACTTTGTTACGACTTCCAGATGCAATTAAAACAAAAAAACCTTTATCACTTTTTAATATCATCGTCGGAGCTGTTTGCCCAACTTCAATCCCAAAATATTCCGAGCCATCTTGTCTTGAAAGTATTGTTTTTTCGTGTTGAATTATTTCATATGTATATTTATTTTTCTCCAAAATCCCTTGCAATTCTTCCATATGAAACACCTCCAACCTTGATTTTAACATAGAAAATTGTGGAAATGTTTACAGAGAGAACTATTAAGCGAAATAGTCCAATTAATGTACAGTGGATACTAAAAAAGATGGCACCGGTCAAACCGAATCCATCTTTTAAGTATTTAATTCTTAATGGTCTTTTTAGTAAACTGTCCATTTTATAGGGTACCGTTCATATTAGACCTCTCTTCTTATTTCAATTTTCCTTCAAAAACAATTTTTCTTCCGCACGGCTCTACTACTGTTTTTCCATCCTTTTTCACTTCATGAAAGATTGGCTCTTCCATACGGCGTGAAGGTGCATACCCCTCTTTTTCCATACGCGCTAAACAATCTGTAATGGTTTCGTCCTCTTGTACTTCAAATTTTTTCTTATTAGGTTGTTTCGTCATGCCCTAACCTACTTTCTATTTTTCTTGATGCGAATTGGCTTTTCATATAGGTGATGTATAAAAGTGCAATAATTGCCATTATAATCATAACCGCTATAAAAAAGCTTGTATACTGTATTTTCTCTATAAATATACCTCCTAATACAGGTCCCATAATACTTCCTATACTAAAGGCAATTCCAGACAATATATTCCCGGCTGGCAGTAAGTGTCTTGGCAATAAATCCGTCATAAATCCAAGCCCTAATGAGAAACATGAACCGATTACCATCCCAGCTAGGAGCATACACCCAAATACAATCCAATAATACTGATCAAACGCTGCAGCAAGTAAGAAGATAATTGTACTGATGCTGAATGTCCACATTAAAATGCGGTCTCTTCCATATTTATCACTTAATATACCAAGCGGAATTTGCGTGATAATTCCCCCGATTGCAAATGCAGGTAATAAGAAGGATACATCAGAGACAGCCCATCCTTTACGAAGTGCATATACCGGTAAGTTACTATTTAGCATTGCTTCTAGCACACCATATGCTAGAGGTCCAATAAGTGCAATCCATGCAAGAACAACTACTTGTTTATAACGTGAAAACGATGATTCACTTTCTTTCCCTGTTTCATCTTGCTCTGGAAAAGCGTTTTTAGTTGGAAGTAATAGTAACCATCCAATTAAGCAAAGAATCGTAGATACAATAAATGGTGTTGCAAGTCCATATTGAACAGTGCTAGCTAAGTATGGGCCTACCGCAAAACCAATACCAAAAAAGACTCCATATATAGATATTTGTCTGCCTATTTTACTAGGGTCAGCTGTCGTTGTAATCCACGTTTGTGTTCCGACATGTAACATATGGTCCCCTACGCCAACTAAAAAGCGGAGGATAAACCATGTCCAAAATGAAAATGTTTGTGTAAAAAAGAATAATGAAATAATGACAAGAAAGCCACCGATTACGATAATCGGTTTCATTCCAAAGCGTTGCATCGGTTTTTCAAGCCATGGCGAAATAAATAAGATTCCAATATATAGCGCTGTTGCATGAATGCCGTTAAAACTAGAACGAATCCCTTCTTGCTCAAAAATCATTGCGATAGCAGGTAGAAGCATTCCTTGTGACAATCCAGAAATCGCAACAATTCCAACCATAATCCAAAATGTAAATCGTGTTGACATCATCTTCCCTCTCCCTTTTCAAACTCACCAATTTTCATTATAAACTGTTTTCAAGGATGAGTGCGTAAATGTCATTATAAAAAGGAGTTAGAAAGTCACCTTTCTAACTCCTTTTCTATCACGATCTTAAGTTATTATATGATACTTTTAGGTAAGATTTTCTACATCATGTACTTACAAACATTGCGTACAGGAAAATTGTATACTATCATGTGACATTTATCCCATTAGGAAGCCTCTATTTATTTTCCAGCCAATTTGTTACATGCTGCGTAAATTCATCTAAGCAATCAATAAACGGTGAATGCCCACAATTCTCCAATATGGCTAACTTAGCGTTCGGGAGATGGTTTGCTAATTCTTCCCCTACTACCTGCGGGACCACATAATCACGGTCTCCTTGTACAACGAGTGTTGGTACTTGGAGACGATGAATATGTCCGTTTCCTGGTACAACCCCATTATGTTCATCTGAAATATTAAACGTAGTTAAAGCGTAGTTTACGTCGACAAAATTACGCTGCGTTAACATATCATCTAAATATTTTTCATAGCGCTCTGGATCTGGTTTATGATGTGTATAAATCAATAGGTTCCAAACCGTTTGATAATATAACTTGTTCCTATTTTTGATTGCATCTAAAACAGGAGCGATTTGAACAGGGTCTTGTGCAATTTCTTCTTTTGTTTTTAATAAAGTGGACACGATAGGCTGACCATTCATATCTTTTTTAAAGATTGGATATCCTTTCATTCCGACTGATTCTACCAAAATGAGTTTCTCTACAAACTCCGTATGACAAGCTGTAAATTCCATCGCAACGCCACCACCCATTGACCAGCCCATCAATGAAAATTTCTTCAATTGTAGTTCATCTATAAATAGCTTTAAATCAGCAGCAAAATCTTGTAATGAATCTATTGACTTATGGTATGTCGATTTCCCGAATCCCCTTAAATCAATGGCATAAATATGATATTCGCCTTGTAATTTCTCAATCACTAAATCCCAATGCTGTGAAGATGTCATATTGCCGTGAATGAGTACAAGTATTTCTTTATTTTCCCTTCCAACTTCTTGGTATGCAATCGTTTCTCCATTTGACAACGAAACAAATTCCATTATTGCCGGCTTAATCATCACACGTCCCCTCCATCCACTTTAATAGAAAGAAAATTCCGAACCTACATTTAGGATACCATGTAGAATATACGTTCTCAACATGAAATCTATACAAAATTTTTACATAAAACAACATGTCTATTACTAGACAATCATAGTAAAAAAGTATATAGTTAGCTAGGTAACTAATTTGAAAGGATTAAACAAATGGACGAAAAACAGCATTTTTTTCACATTGTCAGTCAAACTTCTCGGAAGTTTACGAAAAAATTTAATGAACGTGTATCACCAACAGGTTTATTTAGTGCACAATGGGCTGTTATTTTCCGAATCAATCAAACTGGACCTTGTACACAAACTGAGTTATGTCAGTATTTAAACGTTGAATCACCAACAATGACTCGGACATTAACACGTATGGAAACAATGGGCTGGATTATTCGAACTGAAGGAAAAGACCGCCGCGAAAAGCTAATTTCATTATCAGAAACAGCACTGGAAATGATTCCAGTATGGCAAGAAGAAGTCGACACTTTCGAAGAAAAAGCGTTGCATACTATTAATGAAGACGACTTGCAACTAGCATTTCAAGTTTTACAAACTATTATTAAAAATTTAGATGATTAATTGGAGGGATGACGATGCAAAGTGAGAAGCTTTGGACGAAGGACTTCCTTGGAACTTGTTTTAGTAGTCTGTTTCTATTTTTAACGTTTTACATGCTTATGACCACTTTACCCGTCTATGTAATAGATGGTCTGAAAGGAAAACCTGAAGAAATCGGTTTAGTTGCAACAGTTTTCCTTATTTCTTCTGTTCTATGCCGACCGTTTACAGGGAAATGGCTTGATGATTTAGGAAGAAAGAAAATATTATTTATTTCTCTTTCGCTATTTTTAGCCGCTACCATCATGTATTTCGGTACACAGAGTTTATTTTTATTACTTGCTCTTCGCTTCCTTCATGGGATTGGATTTGGAATGGCAACTACAGCAACAGGTACGATTGTAACAGATGTCGCACCACCTCATCGACGTGGTGAAGCACTTGCCTATTATGGTGTGTTTATGAGTCTTCCAATGGTAATCGGTCCTTTTTTAGGTTTGACGATTATTTCACATTTTTCATTTACTGCTTTATTTATGGTTTGTTCTGTATTTTCATTATTAGCATTTTTATTAGGCTTACTCGTAAATATTCCACATGAAAAACCAATGAATAAACAAAAACGTGAACCGATGAAATGGAAAGATTTAATTGAACCTTCTTCCATTCCAATTGCTCTTACAGGCTTTGTTCTAGCATTTTCTTATAGTGGTATTTTATCCTTTATTCCTATTTATGCGAAAGAGCTTGGTTTAGGAGAAGCTGCGAGTTACTTCTTTATTTTATATGCACTCGTTGTTGTTCTTTCTCGTCCATTTACAGGAAAGATATTTGACCGTTTTGGTGAAAATGTACTGATTTATCCTGCTATTATTATTTTTACAGTAGGAATGTTCGTCTTAAGCCAAGCACAAACATCATTTTGGTTCCTCGGTGCAGGTATGTTAATCGGCTTAGGCTACGGAACACTCATTCCAAGTTTCCAAACAATTGCTATTTCCTCCGCGCCAAATCACCGACGTGGTTCAGCAACCGCTACTTATTTTTCATTCTTTGATAGCGGTATTGGTTTTGGCTCTTTCATTTTAGGTATAGTAGCTGCAAAATCAAGTTATCATAATATGTATTTCATTTCTGCCATTATCGTTGCATTTACATTACTTATTTATTTTTGCTTACATGGTAGAAAGCAAAAATTCAAAAAGCAAGATACGGATGGAAAATTATCAGCTTAATGTTAATAAGGGAAGTAAACTCCTCTGTTTACTTCCCTTATTTTGTATTTCTAAGAAAACGAGCGTATACTTACTGTAGAAATATCAAGGAGGTATTATATGAATTTTAAAAAATCTCCCCTTCTATTGCTCATACTCACACTATTATTTGTAGTAACAGGGCTTGGTTTTACGGTTTTTAAACATAATAAAGTAACTCCGTCAAAAGAAAACGTGACAAAGGAAAATTGGCTGCAAGATCCTTACTTACGTTGGGCATATACACATATGAACGAACTGGTACTAACAAGTGAAGTAAAAAATAACCCTGAACAAGTATCAACATTCCCTGCTGCATTACAAAATTTAGATGATTTCTCTGTTAAACAAGGAAATGGACAGGATATTCCTTTAAAGAAACTATTAGATGAGAATAAAACCGATGCATTTGTTGTTATACATAACGGAAAACTCGTTTACGAACATTACTTCAATGGTTATAAACAAAATACACCGCATGGGATGGCTTCTTTAGCTAAAGTCTTTACCGGTGCACTTGTGCAATCTTTAGCCGAAGAAAAGCAAATTGATGTAAATAAACTTGCTGAAACGTATGTCACAGAATTACGGAACACTCCATTTGGGAAAGCGACGATTCAACAGTTAATGGACATGCAAGTTTCCGCGGAATACCCTACACATGGATATATACAACGGGGATTAGAAAATCAAGATGCACAGCTATATTTAGCTAGTAACATTCTTCCTCGTTCTAAAAACTATGATGGCCCAATGAACATTTATGATATGTTACAAGAAGCAAAAGAAACCGCACCACCTGGAGCAGAGTTTTCCTATAATAATGGTTCTGCTGAAACACTTGGCTGGATCATACGGAAAGTAACTGGTAAATCATTAGCTAAAAATGTAAGTGAACGAATTTGGTCCAAAATCGGCATGGAAGAAAGTGCGTATTATGTAACTGATGATACAAAAGTCGAACAAGCAAGCGCTGGTTTAAATGCCACTGCAAGAGATATGGCTAAGTTTGGTCAATTGCTTTTAAATAATGGTCAATACAACGGAAAGCAAATTCTACCTTCTTCTATTTCAGAAGATATAAAAAGCATACAAGAAGGTGAGCTGGCTATCGGGTATGGAGCCCCCACTTCTTATCATAATCAATGGTGGATTCCTCATAATGAGCAAGGTGCCTTTGAAGTGCTGGGGAGTTATGGACAATGTCTCTATATAGATCCAAAAGCCAATATGGTTATTGTACATTTTTCATCAAATGCTGAACCGAGCGGTGATATACATTCTATTTATTCAAATATGTATGTAGATATCGCAAAATACTTAGAAAATCTTTCACACGAGTGAAAGATTTTCTTTCTTTTAATTATCTGAATTTTCTGTTTTAGAAAGGTTATTACTTACACGATAACGAATATTGTAAAGAAATATAGTCAAGGAGGTTGATGTATTTGTTTCGCTCTTTTACAAATGGTTGTGTTACACTTGTACAACGATTTTTACCAGATCCCTTTATTTTATCCTGCTTGTTAACCATTTTCGTTATCTTCTTTGGAATGTTTGCAACGCACCAATCACCAGTAGAAATGATTGCTCATTGGGGTAATGGTATTTGGGGTCTCTTAGCCTTCGCAATGCAAATGGCGCTTGTACTTGTTACAGGTTCCGCCTTAGCTAATGCTCCGCTTATTCGCAAAGGCTTAGCAAAAGCTGCTCAATTACCGAAAACAAGCGGACAAGGTATTATTGCGATCTCCATTGTTAGTTTATTAGGTGCCTACATAAATTGGGGATTCGGCATTGTTGTTTCTGTTTTATACGCTAAAGAAGTTGCCAGGCACATAAAAGGATTAGACTATCGTCTTGCAATCGCTTCTTCCTATTCTGGATTTCTCATATGGCACGCAGGATTTTCTGCCTCCATTCCACTTACTTTAGCATCCGGAGGAGAAACATTAATCAAAACAACAGCTGGTAGTATAAAGGAAGCAATCCCCATCACAGAAACATTATTTTCACCATATGCTATTGTCCCTGTTATCGTCTTCTTAGTTACCATGCCACTTATTAATAGAGCAATGCATCCCGATGCAGATCATACAATTACAGTTGACCCAAGTGTATTTCATGAAGAAGCCGCTGCTCAAAAAGTAGAGGCCCGTACATTTGCTGAGAAAATGGAAAATAGTATTTGGATGACTGTTTGCATTGGTCTCTTAGGAATTATCTATATTATTCATTACTTTAGTACGAAAGGATTTAATCTTACACTCGATATCGTTATTTTCATGTTGTTAATCGCTGGTCTTATTTTTCATCGTACGCCTATCCAATATATTCGTGCCTTTTCAGACTCAACGAAAAGTGCTTCCGGGATTTTATTGCAATTTCCATTTTACGCTGGAATTATGGGAATGATGATTGGCACAAATAGCGATGGACTTTCACTTGGGGGAGCTATTTCGAACTTCTTTATTCAGATTTCAAATGAATCTACTTTTCCCTTATTCACATTTTTAAGTGCCGGAATTGTAAACATTTTTGTTCCATCTGGAGGCGGACAATGGGCTGTACAAGCTCCTATTATGATTCCAGCTGGAGCAGAACTTGGTGTACCTGCTGCTAAAACAGCGATGGCGATTGCATGGGGTGATGCTTGGACGAACTTAATCCAACCATTTTGGGCATTACCAGCTTTAGCGATTGCAGGCTTAGGTGCGCGTGATATTATGGGGTTCTGTGTGATTAACTTGCTTTATGCCGGTGCAGTTATCGGTTTATGTTTCCTTTTTATCTAAATTCCAACACACACAAAAAGCTAGTTTTATACTAGCTTTTTTATATAATAACATTCTAATTTGATATTTAAGCCAAGCTCTCCTCTTTCTTTTTCTTGCTTAACAAACTAGCAATACAAACTGCCAGAACTGCTAAACTAAATAATACCCAAAATACATGATGTAAGCTATTTTCTAACATTCTTCCGCTTAGTTCATCACTTAACCATAAACTAGAAACTGAAATACCTATTGTTTGACCTAATGTTCGCATTAAATTGTTCGATCCGATAGCAGCGCCTCTCATACTCCAATCCACAGAAGACTGAACTGCAACCGTAAATGACGTGAGCGCTAAACCAAATCCAAATCCAATGATTGCGATAACAATCATGATGGTTGCAATCATCATATTTTCATGAAAAAAAGTCATTCCAAAACATCCTGCTACAACAAAGAAAATTCCAATCATTGTTAGTTTGCGAACGGAATGTTTCGTTAACCATTTTCCACATAAAATTGAAGCAAGTGGCCATGTGATTGACATTGGTAGCATCGCAAATCCAGAATATGTTGCATTTAAATGTTTTACACCTTGTACCCATAACGGTATATAATATGTGACGGTCACCAATATAAATCCAAGAAGAAATCCTGCAAAGTTCGATACTGTAATATACCGTTTAGAAAACAGTTCAAGTGGAATCATCGGTTCTTTACTTTTCATTTCAATTCGAATAAATAATAACATTCCAATTACCGTTATGCCAAAGAATAGCAACGTATAACTTGTTAATTCTTTTTGCTCTTTTAACAAAGTTAAACCATATAAGAAAGAAGACATACTCAATGCAAAGGTGAGAATACCAGCATAATCAATTGTACGTTTTTTCGCTTCCACTTTTTCATGAAATGATGTCCAAAGCAGAATAAGAGCGATTATGCCAAAAGGAAGATTTAAATAAAAAATCCAGTGCCATGAAACTGTATCGACAATCATACCGCCAGCAAGCGGCCCAACAATACCTGCTATTCCCCACACGCTGCTAATCCATCCCTGTATTTTTGCTCGTTGTTCAAACGTATACATATCACCAATAATTGTATAAGGAATTGTTGTTAAAGCTCCTGCTCCTAATCCTTGAACCATTCGAAATAACACAAGTTGTCCCATCGTTTGTGAAAGGCCAGAAAGCATGGAGCCAACTAAAAAAATGATTGCGCCTATTGTAAACATACTCTTTCTTCCATATAAATCTGCCATTTTTCCAAAAACAGGTGTACTAATAACCGTTGCTAGTAAATAAACAGATATAACCCATGTAAATAATTGACTCCCGCCTAAATCATTCACAATTTTGGGCATTGCTGTACTCACAATTGTCCCTTCAATTGCAGTTAAAAATGTTGCAATTAATAATGCAAGAAGTACTGGTTTCCTTTTGGTTTCACCATTCATTTTTCTCTCCCCTTCTCCTATCTTTTCTCTTCTATTTCTTCCAAATGCTCAACTAATCGATATAGGTAAGAAGAAAACTGATTTATTTCTTCTTCATTAAAGATTGAAAATGATTCACAGTTACTTTTCAAACGCAATGGTTTTATTTTTTCCATTGTTTCTCTCCCCTTTTGTGTTAAAGAAGCAAGAGTAGATCGTTTATCATTAGGGTCATTATATGTCTCTATAAACCCTCCTAGCTCTAATCGTTCTACAATCCCCGTTATCGATTGTTTTGTCACCAATGTATTTTTTCTTAATTCTTTTAATGGTAACGTCCCTGCTTTATAAATATTTCCAAGTACAACCCATTGTTGTACCCTACTCAAACCAACTTCCCCAGCGATTTGCCCACCAATTCGACTAAGTAAATTGTTAGAGCGCATGATATTCAATGCTAGTTCAACAAGGATCTCATCTTTATTTTCCATTTTCGTCCACCTCCATGTTTTACTTTAATACTATTTCGGAAATTAGTCAATTAATTGACTAATTGTTTACTTTATTTTCTATTTCACCTTTAAGCATTACATCTAATAAAAAAAGAGTGTCACAAAGACAACTCCCTTTCAATACATATAATCGCTTTTCCCCATTCCCAAATGGAAACATATAGTAACTACTTTCAAGTAACCGAATGATTCGTTTCTGAAGCCCTTTTTATACATGTTCTAAAATGGATGCATTGAAACTAGATAAATTAGGATGTGCGTATACAATTCATACATTCATCTTTAAACAACATCATTCTAAAATTTACCTTTTCGCAACATCTTCTCTACAACCTGTACATTTTTAGAACTCCTTAATAATCTCTGCATGATTATTAACAATTCTTCTTTTTCTAACGTTTTCAACTTCTCTCTAACCATACTTTCCCCAGCACCTTGTATTTCGTATACAACCGCTGCCATATGCTTGCAGTAATTCTCATAAGGGCATTCACAAGTACTTTTCATAAAATCTACAAGATCAACGATTACTTCTTAGTTTCCATAATTCCCTGTTACAAACGCAAATACTTTACCATCATGTATTTCTACATCCTCTACATGTCCCTCTTCATAATATTCACATCCCCTATCTATAATGTGCTTAGGAATCCATTTTTTCAGTTCAGTTAATAAAAAAGCGTACATAACAATTCACTTCCTTAAATTCCCTTTTGACTTTCTTTCACATCACATGGTATTCTATTACATGTCAAGTGGCAAGCCTATTTGACAAAACAACTGACACCTACTCGGCGAAGGTGTCTCTTTTCGTTTCTAGCCGAATGAAATGCCTCTTTCAGGGCATATTCAACTTTTGACACTACACACTCAACACCATTCCCTTGTATCAGGCTGCTTTGGCAGTCTTTTACTCTACATACATTTTAAATTTTCAAATAAATGATAACATAAAAAAAGAGAGACTAGCTCCCTCTTCTCGCCTTATAATATACCCCTTTTTCAGCATAAGAGTATTCATCATCAGCTAAAGTAATTTTCCCATCCAGTTTCAGTTCGTCTAATAGCCTTGATAAATAAAATTGGTGTAACATTTTTTTCGTGAATTTTCCTTCATGATGCGAAACGATATGCTCTTGAATATCTAATAGTGATATGGGTTTATCTTGTTCTATCATATATTCATACACTGCATTACGCAGCTTTACGTATTTTTCAAGTGTCACAGTACAATTGCAACCCCTTTCTTCTTATTCTGTTGTTTTCGGAATCGGTTTTTTTGCAATAAAAAAACCTCTTCGATAAGAAGAAGTTATGTACGATATCTTCGTCTTATCTCCCAGAACAAATATGTTCTGCTGGAATTAGCACCTGCATCGCGGTTGCTGGGTTTCATCGGGCCAGTCCCTCCACCTCTCTGGATAAGAAAATATTCACTTTATATCTTACTATAGCTACTTCTGTTGTCATTGTCAAACCATACAAATTAACGACAATGGAGTTATATTTTCTCCTCTAATGCTCATACTAAAATTGTATGTACAAAAGGAGGAATTTATAATGGATAAAAATGCCCGCGGATATGTTCAAGATTCGTTCCATTCACTACAAGAAGCGAAACATTGTTTAGAAAATGCCTTACAAACAGTTGAAAAAAGTAATAATCGGAAGCAAATCGAACAATCTCTCCAAGCTGTGGAACAAGCATTACAAGAATGTGATCATACTGTTCATATTTTAGAACAAAAATAAACACTGCCCATCTCTTTACTAGATGGGCAGTACCTCAAATGGCATACTGTAACAGTATTGCCGTCACAATTAAGAAATATACTGAATTAACGATTTCTAAAATCCCTACTTTTAAAATAGATATTTTTTTACCATATAATACAATGGCGCGAGCTAAGCTTGGAATAAAAACAAGGGAAAGCCATGGATTTACTACAAACAACACAATGGTCAATACAATGTGATATCCCCATGATACAAAGCGATAAATAGGATTATTCTTTTCTCGTATCATCGTCTTCACATAGAATGTACTTCCTAAGAAATAAAGAAAAGAAACGACTGCAATCCACAATGCTGTTCCATCAATTGTCTTCATCGAAAAATAATAACTGACTAAACCGCCAATGCAGAAAACAAGTATTGCACAAATATCATTGACTAACGCTCGTTCCTTTTTTTGACGGGCGAAATACATATTTACGATAAAGAGAGGGACCATCATACCTACAAATAAAAGAATTTTCCATTCATATAGTAAAGATACGATTCCAAAAATACATGCAATAAGAAAATAAATGATTGCTGAATGTAGAAACTCTTTTTTCCGCATCTGCTTTATATACATTAAAAATGGATACGTTGCTAAGTAGATAAACAGCCAAGCAAGAAAGAGTGGGATATGATACAAAGTAGGTTTACCTAGTAATGCACTGAGTAAAAATGGAATCAGCAGCATCCCCCATGCACCGTGCTGTTTTGGAACAACTAGCCTCATGAATATTACATCTCCTCTTTGAAAACCTTTTTCATTTGCTATTATACAAAAATCTCATATAAAAATTAGAATATATTAAAACAATTTCTTGACACTTTTTTGCTATTTCATAAAAAAAGGCTTCTTACCAATGGTAAGAAGCCTGAAAGAGGCAAACGAATATGTAAGTCGCGACCCTACTGTATATAATTATGCTTTGTTTCTTTCAGATATTCGTTCTCTATTATCATCTAAAATGCCATATTTCTTTTTAAATCTCGTAAGAATGGTAATCCATGAAGAACTAAATAAAGTAAGAAAGATGACATTTGAAATCGCATGGCTTAAATCAAAATAAAAGCTTGCAGCATAATACGAAAGGAATGCTTTCCATGTTACGTCTTGTATAAACCCAAGAAGTCCCCATAAGTTCATAATCCACCCAAAGATAAAGCCAACTATAAAACCGTAAATGATTCTTCCCCACAACTTTTTCATAATACATGTGTTTCGAAGTAAACCAGCCATAAACCCTATCATTCCCCAAGCAAACATTTGCCACGGTGTCCAAGGTCCTTGCCCTAAAAAGATATTGGATACAATCGCTGCTGTTGCCCCAATCATAAATCCTGTTTCACTTCCAAACACAATCGCAGAGACAATAATGACAAAAGAAGTTGGTTGTACACTTGGCATAATGGAGAATGGGACACGACTAACTGCTGCTATCGCTGCTAAAATAGCCACTATAACAATTTCACGTGAAACAAAAGCTTTCTTCTCAAACCGTATATAAAAAGGTAACATGATCATAACTAATAAAAGTAAACTGCACCAAATATAATGTCCATCTATTACAAGAGAAGTAAAAAGGAGTGTACTTATTACAATAATAAAAATACATATTATAAAAGCAAAGTATCGTTTGGACACGCTTCGTACACATCCTCCCATGTTAATGCATAAGGTAATTGTTTGCGAATGAAACGATTAATAGATGTTGTATAAAAGAAATTATCACTAAAGAATTCCTTCGGCGCATCATTCATAATGATCTTTCCATCAAATAACATCATACAACGATCTACATATTTTGCTGCAAATTCAATGTCATGAGTTGCCATTACAATGGTTGTCCCTTCTTTTTGCAACTCTTGAAACAATTGACCTAATCTTTCTTTTTTCCCTGGATCTAATCCTTTTGTTGGTTCGTCTAATAACAATAAACTTGGTTTCGATAATAAAACCGTACATAGTGCGAGTAGCTGTTGCTCTCCCCCGCTGCAATCATGCGGATGACGATCACGAATAGAATATAGCCAAAATCGCTGCAACATATCTTTTGTCACTTGATTTGCTTTTTCACCATATAACTCATTCGCTCGTTCAAAAACTTCTTCCCACACTGTATCACATGTAAAATGATAGTACGGATGTTGTGATACGTATCCGATTCTTTTAAATCGTTCCTTTGAATTAATTTTATGAATCTCCGTTCCGTTCCACCGTACTTTTCCTCTTCTCGCTTTTTGTAAGCCCGCTAAAATCGCTAAAAGTGTTGATTTTCCAGTACCATTTTTCCCAACAAGCGCAGTCCACTTCCCTTGTTCAATTGATAATGTTAAATCTCGTAAAATAAAAGGACTATTTTTTTCATATTGAAATGATATATGTTTTGCTTGTAAAATCACTTCTTTTTTTTCTGTTTGCGATATAACTGGCGCTTCATGTTCGATACATACTTCGGAATGAATTTGTGTTTGCGCGCCCCTTACCGTAAAGGGTATTTGCTCTACATTCCATTCTAAAAACAACCTTGGAATTTGAGGTATAAATGGTCGAAATTCTTCTAATTCCCACATTTTCGATATAACATGTTGCGGGATTCCATCATAAATAATTTCTCCAGCATTCATAAACACAACTCGCGTTGCAAGTGGAATGACCTCATCTAAACGATGTTCACTCATGATAATGGTAATCCCAAGTTCTTCATTAATTCGTTTTAGCAGCCCTAAAAAATCCTTGGCAGCAATCGGATCAAGCTGTGCTGTTGGTTCATCAAGCAATAGTAGCTTTGGTTGTAAAACCAAGACTGCCGCTAAATTAACCAGTTGTTTTTGTCCGCCAGATAAGGTATGAACAGACTGATGGAGTAAATCTTGAAAACCTAAAAAACTAATGAGTTCAGCGATTCTTTTTTGAATAACATGTGATGCCAGTCCAACATTTTCTAAAGAAAACGCTAGCTCTTGGATCACTGTATCCATAACGAGTTGATTTTCTGGATTTTGAAACACCATTCCGACTTCTTGCGCTGACAATAAATCTGATATCTCTTGCAGAGAAACTCCATCATAATACACATTACCGGCACGTTCCCCAATCGGGAGTAACTCTTTTTTTAAATGTTTCAAAAGTGTTGTCTTACCACATCCTGATCGGCCTGCTAGTACAATAAACTCACCTTGTGAAACAGATAAAGAAATATGAGTTAAAGCTTGTACACTTTCATCATTATATGTAAATGATAGATTCTTTATTTCTGCATGCGCCACCATATCCATTCCCTCCCCTCCATTATAATTGGTAAACTAATAAACATTATAAATAGAACGAATAGTATTCCATCATACTGCTGAAATACAATCGATTCTACTCTTGGATAGATTGATAACTTACCAGCCCCGCAAAAATTGAATGTAAGACAGCTTAGTAATACAATCACTAAATACGTAATTACGTACCAATCTTGTCTTCCCATTCGATAGCGAATATACATGCTGCGCTTTGTCACACCAAACCCACGTGCTTGCATAGAATCTGCCGTTTGTAATGCATCCTCCAAGGAACAAACAAGGAGTACTTGTAAAAGTTTCATTCCACTTTTAATTCTCTCTATTATTGGACCGGAATCTAATTGAACACCTTTCGTTTTTTGAACGAGAGTAATTTGTCTTAAACGCCGAATAAATAACGGAACAAAACGCACAGTAATCATTGTTAACAGCGCAACTTTTGGTGAAATCCTTGAAAATAAATACAAAAATTTATGACTCGAAATAATATCATTGTAGGAAGTAAAAGTAAACATAATAGCAAGTAACGATAGTCCCATTACTAACCCATACATACATGCTTCTAATGTAATTCGGTTATCACCTAAACGAAATAATGTGGTTGCTCCTCTATGCGTCAGTAATGGATTTAACACAATAATCATTACAAAGAAAACAAACATGCTTGGTAACATTTTTTTGATTTTCTCGCTATTTCCTTGCATGATGTTTAACAACACCATCATCATAATCGCACCAACTAAAAAAAGAGGATGAAGACACAGCATACATAGTATCATCACCCCAATATAATAGAAGAAATTCACAAAAGGATGTAAAGAAGAAAAGATAATTTTCATAACCCTTTACCAAAGATCCTTTCCTAATTTAGCACATATACCCATTCGATTTTATCTCCCGGCTTCACTGTTACCGCACCAGCACTGCGATTTGGGAAAGTACCATTTACACGGTATTTCCATCCGCTAGTTGATCCTTTATCAAATTCATATAAATCGTTAATTCCTTTTACATATTTACTGTTTCCTGATCCAGTTGAATCAATCTCCAGCCCTGTATTTTTTAACACTTCAAAAACCGTAGCTCCCTCTTGAATATCGACTTTTTTTGCATCTAATAGATATCCCTGATCTCCACGCACAGAAATAGTAACTTGCTTGGTTTGTGGCGTTGGAATTGGTGTAGGCTCAGGTTTAGGAACTACTAGCTGTGGTACTGATTGTTCCTGTTTTGGCGTTTCTTTCGGCTGATTGACTACTTTCGTATCTTCTTTTACTGCTGGTTGTTCCGATTGCTTTTGTTCAGCCTTTTTTTCTTTTACTTTTGGTTGTTCTAATTGTTTTGGCTCAGAGGCTGGTTCTTGCTCTTTTTTCTCTTCTTGTTTTACCTCAGCTTTTTCTTGAGGTTTTTGCTCTTGATTATCTTTTAGTTGTTCTTCTGTTTGTTTTTGTTCTTCCGGTTGTTTTTGTTCCTCTGTTTTTTTCGACTCTTCTTGTTTATTCTCATCTTTCTGTTCTTTTTGTTTTGCTGCCTCTTTTTGCTCCGTTTGTTTAGAAGCCGATTTTTGTTCTGGTTTCACTTCACTTTGGTTACATCCTACAAGCAATCCAAGTGAAAGGACAAATGAAATGAACCATTTCATCATATTCATACTGTTCTCACCTTTCCTAATAAAATTAGGAGCAAATCATTGCTCCTAATTTTTGTTAAGCTGCTTTTCGTCTCCATAAAGCATATGCGGAAGCGATGCATAATACACCCATTCCGACTGGCACAGCAACATCACCAGCTGATGATCCTGTTTTTGGTAATTGACGATTTTTTGCAGTTTTTTCGTTATTTACTGTTTTTTCTTTTACAACAACATCCGATACCTCGCCTTTTGTTTGTTGTTGTGGTTCTTCTGTAACTTTTTCTTTTTCTACTGCTGGTATCTCTTGTTCTACAACTGGTTTCTTATCAATTTCAGTTCCGATTGTATCATTTGACCAATCATATATAGATCCATTACCATGTACAAACTCTTTATATTGAAGTAATGCTAAAAGGGCTTGTTCAGTAGCCATACTATTACCCTCTGTATCATTTGGCAACCATTTAAATTCACCATTTTCCAGCTGGTATGATAGTAGATTTTGAACCGCGTTTACATTATTTTTCGTAAACGCATCACCAGTTGGGTCACTTCCTATCATCGATAACCCCATAACTGCTTGTGCAGCGCTATTAGAATTCTCTTGACCGTCAGCTTCAAATCCACCATTGTTTAATTGTTTACTTGATAAATATTGTACCGCTTTTTCAACAGCTTGTTTAACTTCTGGTTGTTTCTGATAAGGTGTTAATGCTGATAAAACCATTCCTGTTACATCAACACTACTAGCATCTTCCTTACCGCTTTCAACATTGTAAGTCCAGCCACCATCTGTATGCTGTGCATCTAAAATCTCTTTTACTAAAGCTGCACGATTCCATTTTACTTCAGCTGGCACCTCATATTTCTTTGTATCAAGCGCAATTAAAGCAAATGTATAGCCCGTAACAGAATTTAGTTTTTCAGATTGATACAATTTTTGGATTAAATTCTGTCCGGCTACATTTCTTGGATTCCCATTTACTGCTGTCACAGCTAAAACCGTTCTCGCTAAATCCGTAGGAGTCAAACGGTTCATCTGTTTTTCTACCTTTTGTGTTAATGACTGCAGATAACCAACCTTCATTTCTATTGGTACATTTTGTCCTGAACGAGCAAGCGCAATTGCTGTCCAGTCGCTATCGATTCCATCATTCATCATCTTTTGTGATGTTTTAGCGATCGCTTGATCTAATTGTTTCACGAGCAATTCATTTGTGATTGGTTCTTTCGGCTGAGTCGTATCTGGCTTTTGTTCATCTGGATTTTGCTCACCTGGATTTTGCTCGTCCGGCTTTTGTTCATCTTGGTTACTCTTACAAGTTCCAATTCTATCAAGCGCTTGTTGTAATGTTTCTTGACTCATGTTGTTCCAATCTGCAACAAAACGAAATGCTACAATATCTCCAGAATCTAATTTATAACTATCTGCCCCTACCATTGCTGCTTTATCATTTACATCGTATGTCCAACCACTTGTGTCGCCGCCCATTAAACCGTCAATACCTTTTACATACATACCGTATTTTGTATTTTCAGCTATTACTTTATCCCCCATGGCTTTTTGTAACAAACTATAGGCTGTTTCTCCGTCTTCAATTGACACTTCTTTCGGACACAAAATAACTCCTTTTTGCGATTCCCCAATAATCGCAAGTGTTGCTGTTTTTCCTTCAGCAAACGTAATATGTACTGTATTTGCGAATGAAACAAATACTAATGCAACTGCCATTACCGACGTAAGCAGCCATTTTTTCATCATTGCCATCCTCAGTTATTCCTCCCTTTGCTTAAAAAAGGCCCTTCAAGAGCATGTAATAGCACCCTACCATGGGTGCATTTCCTATTCATAGGTGACTGTTTTATTTGTATAGGAAAGATTATGTAGCTTATGAATGTATTATTGTGATAACATTCACTTTTAACGGCGAACCCATTTCATTTTCACCAATTTCCTTATTAAAGTTATCGTATAAACGACATACCTATACATTCATCAGACAATAAATTTCTGTATTATTTTACTATTGACATAGAATTTTGTCTATGCTTTATTGGATTTATTTTCTAAGAATACTAGATAATTATATTGGGTAATAAAGCTTCTATATAAATCCATTTTTATTTTTCGACATCTAAATCCCTGCTATGCAGAACAAAAAGTAACTTACACTCATTTGCTCTTTCTATTTTTACTTCGTATGTAGCAGAAAAAGGCCCTGACCGTTTCTATGCATGGTCAGATGCTCTCTCCCACCTAAAAGGAAGGATTTTATGTCGTTTTTTAATTGATGTATATATACTATACGCCCACTACAGGTTATCGTGAATACGTTTTTCACATACAATAACACCATCTTCATCCGCATACACATATTGATTAGGAATCCACTCAATTGCTCCAAATTGTAAAGGGATTTCCGCCTCTCCTTTTCCCTCTTTTCTACTTCTCTTTGGCATTGTTCCTAATGCAAATATACCAATATTAATGTTTCGCAGTTCCTTAGAATCACGAACACATCCATATATAATAACCCCTGCTACATTTCGTTCTTCTGCAATGTTTGCCAAATTATCTCCAAGTAACGCACAATTCGTAGAGCCTTCTCCATCAACTACTAATACTGTTCCTTCTGGTAACGATTGCAACGCTTCTTTCACTAATACATTATCATCTTTCACTTTAACTGTTGCAATCTTCCCATAAAATTGCTCCTTCTTGCCGTATGACTGAAACGCTTGTTGACATACTTGTACCTCATTTTCAAAAACATCACAAAGATCTGCTGTTTTCCACATCTTTCTCCCTCTCTTCTTCTACGTTATATGTTACATATTCTTGTATTTTTGCATTTCCCCTGTCTTATGTTATAAAATTTTGTATACTAAATTAAGAAGAAATATATAAGGAAGTGTACTATATGAGTAGCAAAACAAACGCTTGTCGTCTACTTGATAAGCATAAAACGAAGTACTCCGTCCATGAATATGAATGGGATGAAGAAAATTTAAATGCTAAGCATGTCGCAGAGCAAGTTGATTTGCAATTAGAACAGGTTTTTAAAACACTGGTCCTTCGAGGAGATAAGACAGGTGTTATTATGGCGTGTGTTCCTGCCCATAAAGAATTGAATTTAAAAGCATTAGCATCCGCAAGTCATAATAAAAAAGTTGAAATGGTTCACATGAAAGAAATATTAGGGCTTACAGGTTACATTCGCGGCGGTGTCTCACCACTAGGCGCGAAAAAGAACTATCCATTATATATTGATGAATCAGCAGCTAATCTTAATCCAATCAGTATTAGTGCTGGTAAAAGAGGATTACAAATTTTTATATCTGGCAAAGATTTAATTGAAGTAACAAAAGCTACTACTGCTACAATTACATTATAAATATGATCCCTTAACACAATATGACATGTTAAGGGATTCTTTTTTGAAAAATATTGATATTCAAAAAAACATTTGTTATAATTTTTAAAAAACTTAAGGAGAGATTGCATATGTTTTATTTTAATACTTCTTTCCAACTTCATCATCATACATAACGCCGTGTATCCGAAGAATTTTTTCTTCGTGGGTACAGGGCTTTTCCTGTTGACCCACGAAGCATCTATAAAGCTATGTGGGTATTTTTATACCTGCATAGCTTTTTTAAATTTAAAAAGGAGTGATTCAAATGGATATAAGAAATGTAAAAGGAACGAAAGATTATTTACCGTCAGAACAAATGTTGCGAAATACAATTAAACGAGCTTGTGAAGAGACTTTTGAGCGCTATGGCTGTAAACCACTTGAAACGCCTACACTAAATATGTATGAACTTATGGCTTACAAATATGGCGGTGGTTCCGAGATTTTAAAAGAAATGTATACACTACGTGACCAAGGAAACCGTGAACTCGCACTTCGTTATGATTTAACGATTCCCTTTGCAAAAGTTGTAGCAATGAATCCGGACATTCGCCTTCCCTTTAAACGCTATGAAATTGGCAAGGTATTCCGTGACGGTCCAATTAAACAAGGTAGGTTCCGCGAGTTTATCCAATGTGACGTTGATATAGTTGGGGTAGAATCTGTTATCGCTGAAGCTGAATTAATGGGCATGGCTTTTGATCTTTTTCAAACTTTAAACTTAGATGTTACGATTCAATATAATAATCGTAAGTTATTAACAGGTATTCTTAAATCAATTGAAATTCCAGATGAATTAACAAATGATGTCATTTTATCATTAGATAAAATTGAAAAGATTGGAATTGACGGTATACGAAAAGACTTACAAAGTCGCGGAATCGTAAAAGAAATGATAGAGATTATTTGTAATACGATTAAGTCTTGCCTGACATTAGACTTGAATGAATTTAAAGAAACGTTCTCAAATTCACTTGTTACAGAGGGTATCAATGAACTTCAGCAATTACAACAATATTTACTCGCACTTGGCATCAAAAACAATACTAGTTTCAATCCATTCTTAGCGCGAGGTCTTACAATGTATACGGGTACAATTTATGAAATTTTCTTAACAGATGGCAGTATATCTTCAAGTATTGGCAGTGGTGGACGTTATGATAATATAATTGGAGCCTTTCGTAATGATAATACACCTTACCCAACAGTAGGTATTTCCTTTGGTCTAGATGTTATTTATACTGCGCTTGCGCAAAAAGAAACAGACTCTAATTCTGCTGATATTTTCATTATTCCAATTGGAACGGAAACGAAGTGTTTACAAATCGCCCAGCAATTACGTTCGAATCATACACTTAAAATTGAACTTGAACTTGCTGGCCGCAAGCTGAAACGAGCTCTTAATTACGCAAATAAAGAAAAGATTCCTTACGTGCTTATTATTGGTGAAACCGAAATCTCTACGGAAACCATTGTTTTACGTAATATGAAAGAAGGTGTAGAGAAAAAGATTCCTCTCTCCTGTATCGAAAACGGGACTCTAAGAGATTATTTATAATCAAAACTACCCTTTCACTTCCATAAAGTCCTTGGAGTTAGTATAGTCATATGAACACAACTTAGTTAAGTCCTTACAATGCGTTTCAAGGAGGAAGTGTCCGTATGACAAACAAGAAATTTAATGAAGCGTTTAAAAAAATGGTTGTTGAATTATATCGTTCGGGACAACCTGCAAAACAATTCATTACAAGTGTAAATCAAGCTGCTTTATATCGGAAATTAAAAAAACCGAATAAAAATCAAAAAACCGATTCTTTAAATACATAAGAATCGGTTTTCTTCTATTTTAAATTGTTTTCTTCTTTACGCTACCTCTATATCCGCTGCAAATCCTGTTTGCTCATGAAATTGTAAGTCAATGCGCAAACTCTCCGGAATAAAATTGTGATATTCACGTAGGTAAAATGCAATTGCATCAATTAATTCCTGCTCACCAAGCTCTACAGTTCGATACGGCAAACGAGCACTGGCGCCAAATCCTTTATTCGGATGAAACTGCAAATCAACATCAATTTGCTCCGGACGGTACGCGTAGATAGAGGCTGCATGTACACAAACCGCATCAACTACATCTTGTTCAGTAAAGTAAATCTTCATCGTTCTCTCTCCTTCTTAACGTCTTGCGAAAATACGTCGCAGAACCCAAACAATTCCTAAAAGAATGACAATATCTATTAACAAACCACTAGAAAAAAAGCTTCCGCCTACTCCACCAACTCCATGATTTCCAAATGGATGTAGCATACTACCTAGTAAAGCTCCTGCCCCAAATGATGCTGCGTGGCCCCAAAAGCTAGATTTCTTAGGAGCTGGCTGTGGCTGCGGTGCATGATCGACAGAAGCTGGCTTCTTTGCTTGTACATTTGATGATGAAGATTTATAGCCAGAATGATATGTTCCATCCGAAGAACGGGATGAAGTCGATCCTTTCGTACTGAATCCTCCGCTACTAGAATGGGATGAAACTGACGATTTACCGCCACTATAGGTTTTTGCCTGTGCAAATGTTGGTAAGGCAAACAGAGTGAAAGCTAACATTAGTGTGAAAATTTTCTTACTCATATTCATCTGAATCCCTCTTTCATAAAAAATGAAATGTAGCACTAGTATAATTAACTTTTCTATTTCTTGCACGTATTTTGTACAAGAGATAGCTACAGTTGAAAATCCTTGCTAACACTATGTTTTTTAAGATAAAACAATCAAAATCAGAACAGTTCTTCTGCATTTTCCACTATGATTGTAATAAACCATCAATGAAGTTTTCCGACCGCTAGATTGAGATGAAAAACTCTTCATTAATATCTATATAAATCTGGTTCATCACCAAAGGAAGGGAGTGACATATAAATCGCTGCTATGCAGACAAAACATGACCTGCACTCGCTTTCTCCCTTTGTTTTAACCTTTGCACGTGGCAGGAAAAGACCATGGCCGCTTCTATGCATGGCAAGATGCTCTCGTCCATCTAAAAAGAAAGGTTTTATGTCGTTTTTTTAATTTTGTATTTATATAGAACGATAAAGTCTTTCTTCTATTAAATATTTCATAGTCATAGATTGAATGTTCTTAGAAAAATCCTTTCCTCTTGTACATACTGAGAGAATATACTCTTGGTGGAAGGGAATTTGTTTTATAAACCAAATTCCCTTCAAGTGTTCATCGTATACTCTCCCCTCTGAAAGGGAAACTGTAAAAGAAGACAAGTTTTTAGATACGCCTGTTCCAATCGCTTTTATATAACTTTCCTTTCCAGTCCAAATGTGATAAAAAGTCTCTACTTGTTTGTCTTCCGGTATTTTCTCCCACCATTTTTGTTCTTGCGGCGAAAATAAATGCTTTATTGCTTGAAAATCCACTGCCCGCACACATTCTATATCTATTCCAACAGGCTGCGTATCCACTGCGCATACAACCCATTCGCCTGCATGAGATAAACTAAATTGAAATGAAGGCAGTTTATGAATATAGGGCTTTCCATATAAAGTACGGCCCCACTCAAGTCTATTTTTCATACCATATTTTTTATATACAATATGCTGCACTAGTGCGTCACATACTATTTCTCTCATGATATCTTCGTACGTTTTTCGAAGCGAAATTCTTGCACGTCTTTCTTCACTTATATAGGGAAGAAGGCGTTCCCAATTGATGAACGTCTCTTTCTCCATATGCACTGCATATATTTCTAGCATATGAAATCACCCAACTTCCTTACTTTGTTTCTCTGTGGCATAACAATAGTTAGCAGGTGCTCCTTCCCAATGTGTATAAGCAGGTAAAGTTTCTCCTTTCATGATAAGCGAAAGGTTTCCAAGTGATGATCCCGGATTCATAACCGTATCATATAAAACAACTGAGCCATTTCCGATTGAACAGCTATTACCAACAACAAGATTTGACATTTTCATAACACGATCCTCAAATAAATGCGTCTGCAGCGTACTGTTCAAGTTAATGGCAGCACCATCTCCAATATGCACTAAATCAAACTCTGATATGTGTGTAGAATCCAAGAATACTCTTTCTCCCATTTTCACGCCAAACCAGCTCAGAATATACCGCGCAAACGGTGTCCCTAAAAATAAATTTAACAAGTAAGGAACAGTCACATTTTCATATAAAGCTGTCACTAGTTCACTACGCCATACAAATGTGCTCCATAGCGGCTTTGCTGTCTGCTCGTAACGACCAATGAGGAGTCTTTTAATAAGAACAACTAATCCTGATGCTAGTAAACCTGCTCCTATCGTTAACAATGGAAACAATGCAATGATCTCGAAGGCAGAAAAATAGCGAGTTTCCTCCCAGAGGCTAAACACTAAAAAGCCACTAATCCAAATAGCAAAAGCACCAGGAAGCGTAACGCGACAAAATTCAATCATAAGTCGTTTTATATAAAGATTTCTTGTTGGATGATATGTTTCCTCTTCCGAAAAATTAGTATTAATGTCTCGGTTTGGTAAAAACATAGATGGTGAACCTAACCATGATGTACCATCCGAAATCTCTTTTTCTTCAGGAGGAACAGACATAACTCCAATTAAACAACCATTTCCGATTGTTTTTCCTCCTTCAATATGAGCGCTATTCCCAATAAACGTACGGCTTCCAATCTTTGTTTTCGCAATATAAATTTGATTGTGAAATACTTTTGGCGTACCAATAGAAACAGCATCAGCAATAAAGCTGCCTTCACCCGCGATTAGTAAATCTGGGGCAATATTCGTAACTGTAGAAACTTCAACCATTTTCCCCATTTTCGCACCGAGTAGACGTAAAAATGGTGCTGCATAAATGGTCGCATACAGTGAATTATTGAATGCTAAGCTCATCATGAGTAGCTTATCTACAAACCATTTTCGTACATAAAATGTACTATGCAACGAATATTGTCCTTCTTTTACTCGGCCTAGTATAACCCGTTTTAGCAAGACGATTACAAAACATAACGTAACTACACCAATAAGTGAAAATATAGGTGCTAAAAGCAACTCCCAAGCTCCCATATATGGAAATAAACCTCGTATTAGAAAAATAGCTGGTAAAAAACTCAAACTTGGAACTAACATAAGCATAATGATTCCAACTATATACAATACGCCAAGTCCAAAACGATGCAATCTGTTTTGTTTTGCTGAAAAAGCTGCCATTGCCTCTACATGATCATCTTTTACATTTGTTTGTCTTGCAGGAGAGCCGCTCCAACACTCATTAGATGGTATAACCGTATGAGAAGGAAGCATCGATTGCTCTCCTAATTGCGAGTGATCTTGGACAGTTGTATTAGGTGAAATAACAGCATTTGCTCCGATATAACAGTTGTTTCCTACTGAAATTTTACCGATTTTCAGCGTATTCCCTTCAACTGTGTAACCAAGCAGCTGTGCGTCTAATCCAATACTGCTTTCATTTCCGATTTCAATTAAGTCAAACGAATGCAAGTGCTGCGTGCCAATGTAACAATCTTTTCCGATTTTTGCTCCCATCAGACGATAATACCAATTTAAAAACGGTGTCCCTGTTAAGAAGTTAACCGGTGCAAGTGCTTGAATTCGGCGCACAAGCCACCAACGAAAGTAATAACTTCCCCAAAGTGGATACTCCCCCTCTTTAAAGCGACCAATTAAGAGCCACTTTGCCGCAATGGAAATAATAATCATAGCCGGACAATAAATAGCAAACATAGAAACTACAGCTAAGAAAATTTGCTCATCTCCCCACGGACTATTAGATAAATGTAAATATACAAACACAAACGGCAACGATGCTAAAAGTGTAAGAGCGTATATACTAATTCCCTGCATAAACCCATTTTTCTTATATACACCGTCTGATACAGGCGGTACTTCTTTACGAACTGGTTGCTTTATTTCAGGTCTAGATTGTGATTGTATAAAATCAGCAAGCTGCTCAATTGTTGGATGTGCATACACATCTGAAACAGCCATACCTGTCATCGTACGATGTTCCCGAAGTTTTGAGACAACGAGTGCAGCGAATAAGGAATGCCCGCCTAAATCATCAAAGAAATGTTCCGTAACAGAAATATTATCTTGCTGAAAAACGTCTTGCCATGCCTTGGCGATTATTTCTTCCGTTTCGTTTTTAGGCGCTGTATATTCTTTCTGAAAACGCTGCTGCCCTGTTGGTGCCGGTAAACTCTTACGATTAACCTTTCCGCTTATAAGAGTCGGAAGCTCATCAAGCACTTCAATATAAGAAGGTACCATATATGCCGGGAGACGTTCTTTTAGACGGTTGTGTATAACCGACATATGTGGCGTTTCTCCTTCATCCAATACAAGATAAGCAACTAATACTTGTAGCCCAGGTGCTTGTTCATGTACATTCACAACAGCACCCCGCACATGAGGAACAGCCATGATAACCGCTTCGATTTCGCTAAGCTCAACGCGATATCCACGAATTTTCACCTGACTATCAATTCTTCCTAAAAATTCAATATCTCCTTGCTTGTTAAAACGAACTAAGTCTCCTGTCCGGTATAAACGAGTTGAATCAAAAGGCGTTTTACAAAATGGATTATCAACGAACTTTTCTTTTGTTAAATCTTCTCGGTTCACATAACCACGAGCTAATCCGGCACCTCCAATATATAATTCACCAGATTCTCCAATAGGAACGGAATGCATCTGTTCATCTAAAATATAAACAGTATAGTTCGGAAGAGGCTTTCCAATTGTCACTGGTTTGTTCGGATCACATTCTGCATAAGTAGCAATTACGGTTGCCTCTGTTGGACCGTACGTATTCATCATGCGCCTTCCAGGGCGACACCAGCGCTGTACAACATGACTTAGACACTCTTCTCCTCCAACAATTAACAAACGAAGTGTTGGAATATCTTCTTCCCACATCGTAAGCAATGTTGGTACACAAGAAAGAACTGTTACACCAAGCTCTGTCAACCTCTTCGGTAGCTCCATTCCACTTTGCTGTAACTTACGTGTACCAACTACAAGCGCTGCACCGTTTGAAAATGCCATCCAAATTTCCTCAACAGATGCATCAAATGCAGTCGTAAATCCTTGGTACACTCGATCTTCCGGCACAACTTGATAAAAAGTTTGTGAAGCTCTCACAACATGAGCTGCAGTATGATGCTCAATTAACACACCTTTTGGACGTCCTGTCGTACCTGAAGTGTAAATAATATAAGACAAATCATCACACTGTACTTGCACTTCTTCTTTACATAAGCGTTCACCATCTTGATCTGCAATCAACATAGCTTCTTGATCCAATAGAACAGTTAAGCATTCTACATCATACCGAGCAGCAATTTCCGCAGTCATAATAACTGCAGCAATACCGCAGTCTTGTACAATATATTGCACCCGGTCTTCTGGATAACTCGGATCTAGCGGTACATACGCAGCTCCCGCTTTCATAATACCCAGCATCGCAATATAAGTTTCTATAGAGCGATCGAGAAGAATCGCTACGCGGCTGCCGCGTTTAATTCCTTTCAGCCGTAAATATCTCGCTAATTTATTCGATTCTACTTCTAGCTCTCTATACGTTATCTTCTCATCGTCACAAATAACAGCAATCCGATTTTCATAACGATCTACAGTTTCTTCAAATAAGTGATGTAAACATTCCTCTTTAAGGAGTTCTGGTTTTCTTTGACCGTAATTCCATTCGAAAGGAGGAAAATGCGTATGTGTAGATGCTTCTAGTATGGACTTCATACAATTCAATCCTTTCCCCACAGTAACATGTATTGGATAACAAATTATTTTTCCACTGTACGCTATATAAATTTCGTTCTAGTATTATTACGCAGAAAATACAAAAAACAAGAGCAAACAGCTTTAGCCTGAAATATAGCACACACATATGTAAATCATGTGTCCAAACTGTGTACAATGTACATACCAAAATATGTATACTATAAAGAAATAATACTTTAAGGGGTATCGCCCCGCATCCATCAACTTAAGAAATTAATTGTTCCCCAAAACGAAAAAAATGAACTAAATTCCCATGGACACCTATGAAAAGATGAAATTTTCGTTATGGGGTCACTTTAAAATATTAGCTTGATGGGCATGCGGCAAGCCCCCTAGAAGACATCGCATTCATTTCTGTTGACTTTATCAATTCTTCGGTAATATTTGCAATTGAATTCATGTTATCACAAAGATAAAAAAACATGTTGTATATTTTAGAATTGACATGAGATTATATTAATTTTATACTGTCAGTAACATATTACTGTTAATGACAGTAATATGTTACTGACAGTAATAACTTTAATGTTATGTTAACGAAAAAATTTTCACATTTAAATTAGGAGGTTGTATATTTTATGAAACATACAGGGAGACATACAGGTGCATTTCTTTTGCTGTTTTTAACAGAGGGAGATTGCTATGGAGGGAAACTTCTGCAGAAATGTGAAGAAGAGCTTCCCATCAATCCAATTGATAGTGCCATCATATATCGCACACTAAAAAAATTAGAGAAAGAAGGTGCTGTTGAGTCTTATTTGGATACAACTGATCAAGATAAGCCGATAAAGATGTACAAAATTACTACAGTTGGAAAAAGAAAATTAGAAGATTTTCAAATAGATATTGAAGAAAAAATTAAGAATTTATCATTTTTCTTAAACAAATATAAAGAATGGAAGGAGTCTGATCATGATTAATGGTGTTATCCTTTACGCTATCGCTATTATTCTTATCAGTATTTCTTTTATAAAGGATCGAAATAAAACAAAAGATGCTCTATTAAAGTCATGGAAAATGTTTCGTAATATTATACCTGACATGTTATCAATTATGCTTTTCGTTGGACTATCACTATCTATATTAACGCCATCACTCATTTCTTCAATCATTGGAGAAAAATCTGGATTGATAGGTATTGTTTATTCGACAATAATTGGCTCTGTTGCACTACTTCCAAGCTTTGTTGTATTTCCTCTTGGACATACATTAGTCCAAAATGGTGCTGGTCTTCCTCAAGTAGCTGCATTAATGTCTACATTAATGTCAGTAGGAATCACAACTTTACCTATGGAACGAAAAATATTTGGACGAAGTTTTGCTTATTCTCGCAATGCATCTGCAGTGGTAATGTCTCTCATATTTTCATATATTATTTGGGTGGTGATGGTATGAATGAATTAAGAAAGTATCGGTTCTTTTTCATTTTATTATCTGGTCTCATTATCCTAACTCTTATAAACCAAACGGTGGGATGGAAGGCATTTCAATTAACAGGAAAAAGCATTTTAGATATGCTGCTTCTACTCCCTCCTGTCTTAGTATTCGTAGGTTTGCTTGACAAATGGGTGGAGAAAGAAACGCTAATTAGATATATGGGGAAAAAATCTGGCATTTATGGCACCTTATTTTCCCTATTATTAGGAGGAATTGCAGCTGGCCCCCTTTACGTCGCTTTTCCAATTGCCACACTTTTATTAAAAAAAGGAGCAAGCATACGGTACATTGTATTTTTTTTAGGGGTTTGGACAACTGCAAAATTACCGGTTATTGTGTATGAATTTGCTTCATTTGGAGTTGAATTTACACTCATTCACATTTGTTTTGGTTTATTATTTTTCTATTTAATGGGTGTTATTTTTGAAAAATTTTATGACCATCGACAATTGTTACAGTATGATATAACGAAAGAAGTTTAGATTTAGATCAATCAGTCTTTAAGCTCCTCAATCCCAGATTTTTTTGTAACTGTAGATTTTAAATAGCATTTGATCAAAAATCCTTATAAACCAGCATAGATGAACAAAATAAATAAAATCTTATTATATGGTTAAATTAATGATTTGTTATTCATCTTTACCCTACTATAAATAAGTCATGTAAACTTACAATTCATAATTCTGCAGAAAGGAAATATATCTTCTTGAATACAAATAAACAAAGTGATGCAAAAACGGTAATTAGAATATCTATCTATAGGAATGTGTTTGGGGACAACTTTTGGGCTACTTATTAATAATCTTGCTCTTGGTATAATGATTGGTGTTGCTATTGGATTTGGAGTTTCTAAAATAAAACGAAAGAAATAACTTCATTTATGCTAAACAACAGCAGTAGAATAACTCCTTACCTTTGAAATGGTAAGGGGTTATTCTTATAAAATTTAGTTACCATAATCTTTGTTATCGGTAATCAAAAAGGGCAATTCTTATATACGAATAGGTAAAAATTTTTCTATTATTAGATTCTAATTTATTTACCAAATAGGGGATCAGCCCCATCACCATCAAGCTAAGATTTTTAATTACCCCCATAACAAAAATTTTATGCATCGTTGACTACTGATAACGGGAATTATGGTAATAAGCCCCTTCCCAAGTCTGGGAAGGGGCTTATATCTTGAAACAATTACTCAAGACGAGTGTCATTGAGTTTTGAAACTTTTTGACCATCTCTATAATCGAGACAAGAAACTTCAATTAATAAATCATTAAATACTGTGAAATAGAAACCATAACTACTACCTCTCATTGTATAAGGTTCCTTGTCTATTTCAATACCCCCAGCTACTAAACGATCATATGCTTGATCAACTTCACGTGAAGTTTCCACCAAAAAACCAATATGAAAAGCTTCAGGATATCTAACGTCCTTTTCCCCCTTAAATGCTTTTGGATCACTTAACACGAGAATAAATCCATTCTTATCACTCATCACTACAAGAGCTTTTCCTTTTTGTTCCAAATATTGAAAATCAAAAAATGTTTCAAAGAAATGTCTAGCTTCTGATAAATCATCAACACATAGATTCAAATGATTCAACCTCATTCACTCATCCCCTTTTAAACAATGATTATACAGAAATAAATATACTGATATAAGTTGCTTGTTGTTTATAGTTAGGTCAACCAGACTATATATATGCCACATAACATCATAATTATTCTATTCTTACCTTTTGATCTTTATTAGAAGGGGTCCCGCTACATCGCTATTGCCAATTTTTTAGAAAACCCCCACGCTAAGCAAAAAATACGAAAAACGTCCATCAGACTCGGCTGTGACTTTGCTAGCACTAGTTTTTTCTTTTTTGTGAAACCCTGTCTCCAGGTCTTATAGGAAGTGATTCTGTATTAAAATTAATTCAAATGAGTAGCATTATTTGTAAATTTTATAAATTTGTATTGATCACCATATTCAAGGAGGTGAATTCCAGTATCCTCTGTTTTGAAGAAGATATTATGATTTACAGGTAATTGAAGAAAGCTTTCAATTAATCTTGAGATCATCCCTCCATGAGTTACAATAGCAATCCTTTTGTATTGATTACTATTTTTTAGAATATGAGATAGAATATGTTCTCCTCTAGCTCTAAACTCAATTTTTGATTCTCCGTATTCTCCCCATTTTTCATGAGGTAACAACCAAGAAGGAAACGCGACTTCATCTAGAGGTTTTCCAGCCATGTTTCCGTTGTCATGCTCTCGGAGTTCCGTTGTAAATTCTATTGGACATGAAATAACATTAGCTAATATTTCAGCTGTTTGTTTAGCCCTTGTCATGGTACTAGACCAAATGAAATCTGGTGGGAATTCTTGTTTTACCCTGTTTGCCATCTTTCTTGCTTGATTAATTCCATTTTCAGTCAATGAAAAATCAGCACTTCCCTCATGTACATTCAGTATATCTGCTTCTGATTCGCCATGTCTGATTAGTAAAATTTCCATATTGTTTTTCCCCCTGACAAAAAATAATATCTGAATTTTTTCACACTTCAAAACATAGAAGGAGATCATACCATATACATACCATGTTTTCAATGGTATCCCAGGAAGCTAGGATTTGTCGTTTTTGGGGGCAACCTGTTCTGTTAGCTTGATAGCGATGTGGTGCTACCCCAAGCTCACCAATATATGATAACCTACCCATTTCCGTAGGTAGGTTATCGCCTTATTGCACACTATCAAAGTATACTCTCTTTTTTTTCATAAACTTTATGCAATTATACATATTCAGAACAAATTACACGAAATAAATAATTAATATGATAAAATAACTATTGTGGATACGTTCTATAAAACAGATTCTATGATTAGAAGCATAACGCATCTTAACCATACAGATGTAGCGTTATTACAATCTAGTCAACCAAATGATATCAATAATCTTGTATTTGTTACCCTAACAATCTGGTAAAAATAAATGATTCTGTTTTATAGGACGTGTTTACACGTATAACAAAGGGGTAATACGGATAGATTCGTATTGAATGAAAGTGTTTCAAGTCGGAGGAAGGCACCTTAGGGTGTCTTTTCTTTATTTTCAAAAGGACCTGCTCAATTAATACGTAAAAACACAAAGTAAATTGAATCCGTTAAAATACATGAGTGAACCCTTGTTTTGTCCTCTTATCTAAAGGAGGAACTATTATGGGCTTTGGTGGTAGTTGTGGCGGCTGCGGCTTTACTGGAGGATTTGCTTTATTAGTTGTATTATTTATTTTATTAATCATAGTTGGAGCTGCTTGCTTCTGCTAAAAAACTATCGGAAAAGGCACTCTTATATGAGTGTCTTTTCTTTTCGTATTAAAAAGCCCACCTATTTCTGTGGGTGGGCTTTATCTTTATTACACAATACCAAAGTATACTCTCTTTTCCCCTTAAACTTATTGATATTTTAAAGGATCATTATTATCATATGTACCATTTTTCTTATCTTCTTTTATATTTTCTTCTCTTTCTTTCCTATGTTCTTCAAAAGTTTGACCTTCATTTTTTATTGTAGAATCATCTTTATTATATTGTAAAAGGTCTTCAATATATATATTAGTTAAAGGAGTATCTTCGACTTTTTGCTCAACAAAATTATATTTATATATATAACCATTTTCGTCTAAAGCGTAGTATCCAACAACAGCCATATTTCCTATATGATTATCTTTCCTTAAGGCATATACTATTTTGTTATCCGAAGGTAAACCATCAGATTTGTCTAATTCATAATCTTTATGTTTTGCATTTTTAGGCATTAGATATTCTTTTAGTGACATTTCTAATTCTGCAATGCTTAAACGTCCTTCTGCATTTGATTTAGGAGCTATAAATGTTTTGTCAGTTAATTGTTTTTTCAACTTTTCTTTATCAGTATTTGGTGATGATTCTTGTGCAGTTTCCTTATTGCTCTCTTTACTATCGGTATTATTTTGTTTTTTATCTGTTTCAGATTCTAAATCTGCAATTTTTTTTGTTAAATCTTTATTTTCTTTTTTTAATGATTCTAGTTCTTCTTTGGTATTTTGTGATTCAGCATTCGATTTAGTACTAGTATTTTGATTTTCACTAGCTTTACTTGAAGAAGTGTCCCGTAATTAATACTTTCTTTCCACGAAATACATTATTAAAGCCATCCATTAACAATTCATTCACACTCTACCAATATATTTTTATACATTCAGATATAAATGTGCATTATGTTTATACCAATTAACAGTCTTAATAATACCCTCTTCAATACTTATTCTTGGCTCCCAGGAAAGCATGGTTTTAATTTTGCTAATATTTGGTTCAGGGATCCATCGTTCATTAGTTCTATAGGGTAATGCACCATAATTAGGTCCTTTATTTGTCTGTAAATGTTTAAAGAGTAATTCCACATAATGTTTTAGAGGGTGGATTTCACCACTTCCAATATTAAAAATTTCATTTTGTATGGAATCATGTTCAATCGCTAATATACATGCATATATAATATTATCTATATAATAGTAATCTCTTAGTTGGTTACATAAAGTTAAGTCTACGTTTTTATTCTGCAATACTTGTAAACGAAGAGAAAGTACAAATCATTGGCTTTGGCACATTTGAAGTCCGTGAAAGAGCTGCACGTATGGGACGTAATCCACAAACTGGTGAAGAAATGCAAATCGCGGCTTCGGAGGTACCTGCTTTCCATACTCTAAGTAGGAAAGCAGGGTCTTTTTTTAAGAGTACATACTTTCTATATTTAAAGATTACTATTGAATGTACAAAGCACTTCACTACGTTTAAAAACCTAGTTGTGTCATAGAGAATGGATTTTTGAGTGAATAATACAGTTGCTTCATTTGAGAGCCAAGTAATGAAAATGAACCCTCATACTAAACATAACAAATAGAGTATTTGCATTTAAACTACATAAAACTCAAATGTATTTTTTTCTAGACATATTGCTTCATCGGAATTTTTGATAATAATATCAAAATGTTGACTGTATGGATGCATAAACACTTCGTACTGAATCCGACGTTCTTCATGAGACTGCCTTAAATAATTGATATTGGCTCCCCTTTCAGCAATATCGCGGCTAGACCTTCTCATTAATTCCGTTTCACCATCTGTATAGAAGTAAATTTTTAAATCCAATAAATCGGGGTTAATAAATGCGACACTCATTCCTTCTACAATCGTCACTTTGTTTTTTGAAGAAATCAACTCGCTTTTCATATAATGCGTATCTATCGTATAAAAATCTAAACCAGCTCTTACCATCTGAACATCTCTTTCTAAAGCAGACAAATGATGCGCTGATGGATGACAAGCCGTCATTTTATTATGATGATTTTCGTTTTGATATGTATAGTGAATAATTGCATACTTTCGTATGTCCGAACTAACAATGTATGGATCTGTATTAATATAATTCACTTCATTTTGATTTAGTAGGTCTACAAGCATATTGGCAAACGTTGTTTTTCCAGCAGCACCATGTCCTGAAATACCAATAACAATCTGTTCATCAGTCATACTAACCCAATTTATGATTTCTTGTAATAACTTATCCATCCTTCTCCCCCTTTTACTAATATACTGCCCTTATTTTAATTAGTTGAATATCGAGATATTCTCTCGTCTCATTATACATGAATTAAAAAAATGGTATCATTTCTTGGATAAGTCTTTTATCAGAATCAAAAGGTATATGGGAAACAAATGTATAATCGTCCATCATACGAGAAGCAAACCACTGATTAATAAAACATTTAAAAACATGGTATTTACCATACGAAGTTAATTCAGTTATTTTCTAAGAGTAACTCCCCCTGCTGAAATAAGAAAATCGAATTCACTGTAACATATATTTTAAGTTCCTAGTACTTTTTTACCAAGAGGTTTCGTACTTTTCGAATCTGGTTCAATTGTAATACCAATGTTATCAAAGGACTGTGTTTGCGAAATTTCATACGTCAGAAGTCCTGAACCAGTTTCATCAGGTTTAAAGATTCCAGCGTTTTTTCTTTCTCCATCTTTTAATAACCAAACTTGATATACTTCTGAATTTTTTACTTGTGGTAAATGATCAGCTTGTACAACTAATTTTTTCTTATCTCCTTGTTGTATAACAAACATATTCCCCGTTGTATTTTCATGATTTTGATCGGTTGATACTAATGGACGAGTAGAAATTACTTCAACTGGATCATTGTTTAATCCCTGCTTTGCTAAAGGTTGTATTTTTAATTGCAAATTTTCGATTGTTAATGCTACTGTAATCACTAACATTGTTACTAGTAATCCTGTTGTTAACGGTGTAAATTGTTTTTTTAGTAAGGCCATCCATTCTTTCCATTTCGCTGTTACTCTGTTATCTTCATTCGTTTGTTCGTCTGCAAATATAAAATCAAATACTTCAGCTTTTAATGTTGCTGGTACTTCTTTCTCTTCAAAATCGAAATGCAGCGCTTCCCAAGCTGCCTGCATTGATGGATACTCAGCCTGACATTTCGGGCATGTCTTTAAATGTTCTTGAAACTTTCTTTGTTCTGTATCATCAAATGTATTCATAACGTAAGATAATAAATGCTCACATTCTCTCTCCATACTATCCCCTCTATTCTAGATATTTTTTTAATTGCTTTAAAGATTGATGAAGACGACTTTTAGTAGTTCCCAATGGTTCATCTTCCATTTTAGCAATCTCACTAAGGGAATAACCTTTCCAATATAGCAAGTCGATTAATCTTTTTTGAGACGTAGACAAATTCTGCTTTGCCTGTTGAATTTCAACACTGTGCAGCCTTTTCTCGATTTCATTCTTTGAATCTGCTATATGCATAGGCTTTTCAGCGTCATCAAACTTCCTATACATAAGTTCTTTATTTTCTTTTCGGACATAATCAATACATGTATTCCTCGTAATCGTAAGTATCCAATTTACAAAATCACCTTTTGAAGGATTATACATACTTTTCGTTGTCCAAATTTTTAAGAAAACTAATTGAATCACTTCTTTTGTTTGGTCTTCATTTCCCTGGAAAAATTTAAAAGTGAAACTATATGTCAACTTAATATATCGTTCATATAGTTCTTCTAATGCAGGACGATAGTTTCTTTTTACTAATTGCATTAACTCATAATCATTTTTTTCTTTCATTTCCACCTGCACTCCCTGTTTTTTCATTTATTTCTGATAATTCGTAATTTATTCAATTATATAATTCAGGAAGAAAAATAGGAACCACCAACAACGTTGGTCGCTCCTTTTAACAGAATATTGATTCCACTATTCGCGAGCAGTAAGATCCCCACTTATAGAAGTTTCACTTTATCGCTGTTTAAATGTAGTTTCACTATTCAGCACAAACCATATATCTTTAACCCCTTGTCCATTTATATCTCCTTTTGATTTATCATTCGCAAAATAGTAAAGGGGATAGCCTTTATACGTTACTTGTTGTTCTTTCGTATCTTCTCTTGTTATCGCAGCAAAGTCTTTTTTATCAAATCCTTTTGGCACTTCAAAATCTTTCGCAACAAATGGCGGCCAAAGTTTTACACAGTCACCACTACAATTACTTACCTTAGATGTATCTTTTGCAAAATAATAGAGTGTCTTTCCGCTTGAATCTGCTAAGTATTTTCCAACCTTATCGTTCTCTAATAATTGTAAACTAGGAGATTCGTTTTTATTACTAATAACTTCACTCACGTTTTCTCCACTCGTTTTCTTACTTTGAGCATCTTCTTTCTTATCACTATTACACGCTGTTAATAAAAAAAGGCTCGCTAATATGGACACAACACATTGCCATGCTTTCATACTGACTCCTCCTTCAATTTTTTATTTATATTTAAGGTAACGATAGAAAGGTTTAATTGGTTTGATAAAAAATAAAAAAAGATACAAGCCTCTCCCTCTGCTTACATCTTTTTTTAACTCTATCAATTTATGCCTTTTTCTTATACAAAAAATTGTTATCCACCTCGGAGCGTTCTTCATTAATTAGGATTTGTTGTTATGTTCCACATTTATGACGACATTTCCCTTCTTGTGTCCTTTCTCAACATATCTATGAGCTTCCCAATATCTTCAAACGCATAATACCTGTCAATAACCGCTTTTATCCTCCCCGTCTCTACAAGTTCTTTAAGGAAGTCTAATGCTTCGGCAGTTTCAGGTGAATTTTGACCGCTCTGAACGTTAGCTTTTCTAAGAAAAAACAAGGCTGTACGTGCCCCCATTGGAATGGCCGCAGCTTCCTCATAGGTTATATTAGAGGGTTTCATAGATACTGCTCCATCTTCAGGCAGGCTAATATACTCGGCATAAGAACCAAAACTCACTTGAGTAGCCGCAAAAACCTGGTCTCCTTCCTTAAACCGCTTGACATCTTTCCCTATTGACTCAACTTCTTCCAGCCCGTGACCGAATATCTCCTGCTGTTACGGTTGTCGCTTTTATTTTGACCAGTATTTCATTTTTCTTAGGAGCAGGTTTCTCTACCTCTTTCAGTTGAAGAACGTCGGGGGGGACCGTACTTTGTGTACACAATCGCCTTCATTGCTCTTCCTCCAATTCGCTCTATTTTATTAATATCATACGAATAACATGAATAAATAGAACAATGGGTCACTCTTTAATAATTGGTCTAAACTATCCTGTCCTGTTAATAAAAAATGTATTTAAATCATACATATTTCTCTTCAACAAGTATAAAAGCAGTGTGATTTCGTAAGTGAAATCACACTGCTTTTATACTCATTTATATATATGTTTTTCCAATGCGGGTACCTCAAAAGAGAACAGCTTACTAAAAGGTGGGTCACTTTTTTATAAAGTGAAACTTTAATCAGTGAGGGTTTTCTTCATCCCCCACTGATTATTAACCCGATGAATCGAGCTTTTACGGGATAAAACCAATTCCCTTCCTAATATCTTTTTCTTTATCGACTGACTCGTAACATCCTTCGAAAAACAGACAACATACCAGGTAAACGGAAACATACGATTTATATTATCTTTCATATGTGCCTCCTTCACCGCTCTAAAACTATTATTTTGACATTGTATGTACATTCTATAGTATGAAAATTCGAGTTTGAATAGACACAAATAAAAGAAGAAACCTATATTGTTTCTCCTTTTCCATAAAACATTCTATTTTATCATCAAATTTTATTATGAAAGTTTGTTTAATAATTGATTTAAATCTTGCTTTGTTTTCGTAGTTAACGATTTCATCCGTTTCACATCTATTTTTTGCTTCTCGGCTCCTACAATTAAAGGATACATACTTTGTCCAATTGTTTTATAATCAGTTGGATGTGAAGTCTCTAATTCTTTTTCTACTACATCCCATTTATCACTTATTTGTTTTCCAAGCTTATTTACTGTGTCTAGCTTTGGATTAGCAACCAGTTGTTTATCTAAGTTTTCAATCAGTTGAACAACTTCCTTTACATTTGTTTTCACAGCTATAGTTTGCTTCGTATCTTTCGTTGAAGTTTTTCCATCTGTAGTTTGATCACTTGTTTTCGTAGTTGTTTCTTTTTCTGTCGTTTTTCCACTTGTAGTTTGATCGTTTGTTTTCCCAGTTGTTGTTTTGCCATTACTTTCAGTTCCTGATGTTTCCTTTGAATTCTTTTGATCTTTCTCTGTTTTTTCATTATTTTTCGTTGTAGACGTTTCATCAGCATTTGTTGTTTTTGCTTCTTCTTGTGCATTCGTTTGTTCTTTCTTTGCTTGATCTTTTTCTGCAGCAGGACTACAAGCTGTAATGGAGAGCATTGTACCAATCGCTAAAGATGCAATTGTTATCTTTTTCATTTTCATAAAAAGCCTCCTATATTTACAATTTTATCCTCCTCTTTACGATTCTATTTATCTATAAAAATCCCTTTTTGTTCTAACTCTCATCTTTCCGACAGGAATCTCCATATTCGTATGTCATGTAATTATACGTTTCATGTTAATATTCGAGGTTTTTCTACTTGTTTTATATTACATTTGAAAAATATATTGTCGTATAAAGAATATCATTCTGTATTCCCCATTCTTTAAAGCAATATCCCTCTATCAAAAATCCTTATTTTTTGACAATCTACTTATTTCATACAAAAAAATAACTCGATAAAATATTTCTTATTTTTATTATTTCTCAACTTTTTGTTTACATAATAATATTACAAACTATTAAAAAACCTATCATTCGAATGTATCACTTGTCCCGTTACCCATTTTGTAGAAGTAATACTGCCCGTTCATGCGGGATAAACATGGCTTCTTACAAAGTAAATCCCCTGCATAAATACAGGGGATTTACTTTGTTATTTAATATTTGCTAATATACGTTCTGCACCTAATTGTAAGCTTCGCGTTACGATTACATTTATAATTGTAAATACAATTAGTAGAATAATAAACATACCCCACAAACCAATTCCTAAGATAAAGTATAATGCACATACACCAGCTACGATAACCACATCCATTAAAATGTTCGCAAGGAAACTCCATAAGGTTGTGTACCGACTTTTAAACAATTTTTGCTCTGAATCCCAATGTATGTCTGCTGTTTGAGCGTCCCAGCGTGTACCAATTAAATTTGTTAACCATAAGCCATTCGCGCTTAATAAAAACCATAGCAACATAAAAAGTGGTGAAACACCCGCAACAATAATCATAATTAGGCCAAATACAGCTAAAATGGCTATATTAATAAACCATGCTGTAAATACTTTTGCAAAAAAGATATCTGATGCTTTTACTGGTAAATAACGATTGACAAACCATGAACTTCCATCCCTAGAAAAGGACGTTGTTGCAATAACATTACTTCCCATTAAAAATAAACCTGCACAAAAACCAATGCCAAGGGCTAAACCAGACCATTCTGGATCTTTTACAAACTTAGTTAACCACTGTAAGTTCCCGTCCTGTACGAAAAGAATAAAGAATAGCATAATTGGCATTATGAAAGTTTGCACGATACAATTTATAAAAAATTGTGGTGTTCGGAATAAAGTTTTGAACTCTTTTTTTACATAAGCTTTTATGTGTGAGCTTTGTACAGTTGATTTCTTTAAGTTCTCTGCTGAAATAGCCTCTTTTTTTGCTGTACTTGTTGAAAGTCCAATAACTCCTTTTAAATATGTACGTTGTGCAACATAGAAAAACAACCCGAAAAACGCTAAGGAAATTACTGCAAAAATTACTACATATATAATCCCATTCCAAGAATCGCTTTCTATTAATCCCATTGCACCAAAGTATGTTGTCGGAAAATAATTGGTCATCTGAACCAGTAAAGACGATTGATGATCAGCAAAGTAACTTGCAACCGCATCCCCTGATACTGCACTTTTGTTTTTCCATTGCATAAATATGTTAATGCCTACAATAAATAATAGAGTTAACAGCCCGATGAACATATTGCTTCGATCTTTATTCTTAGCAATATTCGTATATCGCATAATAACTGTCATTAGGAGTGAGGCAAGTACGAGTGGAATAATAGGGAAAAATATGTAAATCAATATTACATATAAATAATATGTAATAAACGCACCACTTTGCAGACCGTAAACCGTGAAAATTGGAAGTAAAATAAAAGATGCCATTACATACTGTGTAATTAATACGGTAATAAATTTCGCTGTAATAATTTGTGCTGGCTGCAGTGGTAATGGTAACAGCGTTTCAACATCATTGTTATAATAAAATACAGTTAAAATATTCGTAATACTGATTACAAATACCCATATGCTTGCAACGGCCAATCCCATGCCAATTATCGATGTTTCCTGTCCAATTGATTTCATTCCAACATACATTCCATATGTAAGTGGACCAATAAGTATAAACCCGGCAAATAATAGTGCTAAAAATGAAAATACATACGCCCACCGTTTCTTTTTATCCGTTATAATATCTGCATAATTTAATTTCAATAATACTTTTGTTAATGTCCAAATTTTATTCATTCCCCGTCATCTCCAAGAACATTTTTTCAAGAGATTCATTGGATTTAAAATGATCTCTCATTTCATTTAAGTTTCCTTGGAACTGCAAATTCCCCTTATTAATGATAGCTACGCGATCGCATAATTTCTCAGCTACTTCTAACACGTGTGTAGAGAAAAATACCGTTTTTCCTTTATCTGCATGCTCTCTCATCATTTGTTTTAAAATATATGCTGATTTTGGATCAAGTCCTGTCATCGGTTCATCTAAAATCCACACATCTGGATCATGAAGAAGAACACCGATAATAATAATTTTCTGCCTCATTCCGTGTGAATAACTTTGAATTTGGTCAGACAAGGCATTATAAAGATCGAATCTCTCTGCTAAAAATTGAATTTTTTCCTGTCTAATTGCATTCGGCACCTCATACATATCAGCCATAAAATTCAAATACTCTATCCCTTTTAATCGCAGAAACATATCGGGACTATCCGGAACATAACCGAATGTTTGCTTAGCTTCCATAGGATCTTTCGTCACATCTTTTCCGTTGATCGAAATTGTTCCTTTATCTATTGCGTGAATACCTGTTACCATCTTAATTGTTGTTGATTTTCCAGCACCATTTGGGCCTAAAAATCCAAAAATTTCTCCACTTGGCACTGTTAAACTTAAATCTTTTACTGCATACGAAGAACCGTTATAACTTTTCGATACGTTTACAATTTCAATCATTTTATCCAACCCTTTCCTTTATTACCAATAAACTATATTATCATTATATCACAGTTGTATTTTTTGATTTTTGTATTTTTTCAGATTTCAAAATTTATTTCTATCTATTAAAATAAATGTACAAACCTACACCAACTATTAAAATAATAGCTAACAAAATATAAATCATTGTAAGCCTTGTAATATTTCCTTTCGTGGATTTACTATAATTTTCATCCCCATTTTTCCCTACTATTATCGTTCCAACCACCGTTACTGCTACGAGAAACAATGTAATTACTATTAAATTTGTCATATTTTAACTCCTCCCTTCGCAACCATTTTACGCTATTTTTACTATTTATAGCGTGTAAATAGTATCTTTTTTCTGAACTTTACGAAAAATTTCATTTTTTCTTTTCCCTATGTATATATTTTATGATATATTTATAACATAAAGTGATGTATTTATAACACCGAAAGGAGATCGTATGATGAAGACAACTTGGATAAAGTATCTTGGATTCCTTGGTTTTTTTGGATTTCTCGGTTTCTTTTATGAAAAAGGATTGTTTAGTTTGTTTTGTTTCTTTTCCTTTTTCACAACGTATAGGAAAGTTCATCACGATGAGCTCTTTGAACAAATTGTAAATAAAGCTTGTCGAAATGCTTTTATCATTACATTATTGACTACTGCGATATTTATATTTATTGAAATGTTATTCCCGAATCCAACTATACAAGAAATCGATATCGCTATCATTTTCGGTCTACTTGTTCTTACATTTGGGTTTTCTATTTATTTTTACGATACACCAATAGATGAAATGGAAGAGGCACCATGGCATTCATAACAAAAATAAAAGAATATCGCGCCCATTTACATATGACCCAGGATGATTTAGCAAAACTTGTTGGCGTCCGCCGTGAAACGATAAGCCATTTAGAGAAAGGAAAGTATAACCCTTCCTTACAACTTGCTCACGACATTGCAAAAGCATTGAATGCTTCCATCGATGAAATTTTTATTTTTGATGAAGTTTAAAAGTAAGGGATAAATAAATCACCCTCTCTGGGTTATGACAGAGAGGGTGATTGTGGAGTTAAATACAATGTAATTAAAAATTCTTAATAACAAACCAGACAATACTATATAAATCCATTTTAATTTTTCGACATCTAAATACCTGCTATGCAGAATAAACAGTAACCTACACTCGTTGGCTCTTTCTGTTTTTACTTCGCATGTGGCAGAAAAAGGCCCGACTACCGCTTCTATGCATAGCCAGATGCTCTCTCTCTCTTAAAAGTCGGTTTTTTAATTGGTGTATATATACAGGATTTCTCATCAAAACTATTTATATATTACTTTTCTAATAATAATTGCTTCATCTTGTCTAGTTGCTCTTTTGTAAGACCTAATCCCTTTTCAGCATAGACTTCCATATTTCCATATTTATGCTGAATTTCATCAATCGCAGCCTGTAAGTATTCTACACGCGCTTCAAACATAGCGCCTAAGATTTCTTTACTCTCCTCATTTTGTAGCTTTGCTCCTAAAAATGCCATCATGTTTTGATTTAATTTCTCGCGGAACCCATTGCTTAATAAATAATCTTGCATAACTGTTTCCTCTGGTACACCAAGTAGCAGTAATAATAAAGCAGAACCAAAACCAGTGCGATCTTTTCCTGCTGTACAATGATTTACAAGTGGTAAATTTTCCGGATCTTGAGCAAGTTGTAAAAAGTGCACAAATGCTTCATTTCCTGTTACAAAGTCTTTGTTCATGTTAACTAAATATTCTCCTGGTTTTCCCAGCACCGATAAGTCACCAACTTGGAAAAATTCATTTATATTTAAATCTTTTGCCAAGTCTTGCATAACCGGTAAACATACTTGACGAGCACCAGTGATACTTGGATTTGGTTTATGTTTCACTTCAAAATCTGTACGATAGTCACATATTAATTTCAAACCAGATTGTTGCAAATAATTAATATCGTCTTTTGTTAACCCAGCTAATTCTTCAGAACGATATAATTTCCCCCACTTTACTCTTCGGCCATCTATCGTTTCATAGCCCCCTAAATCTCGAAAGTTAAACGCTCCTTGTAGTGGTAACTTACGTTCTGCTATTGTAACTACTTGTCCATTACTACCTACTAATCGAAAATATGGGCGTACATCCACACTTGGATTTTTGATTGTACATGATGATCCCCCTGATATTTTTAATAGAAATTCACCATTTTCCTCAATCTGTTCTGGAGAAATACTCCAATAAATACTAACTTCCTCTAGCCCATTTCCCCATTGTATATGTAACATATTATCTTCATTTTGTTCCATGCTTGCTTGTAACCAATTGCTTTGCTGTTTCATTTTTTTCACCAACACTTTCTTCATATAGTCCGCATATATATGAAATGTCTTTTCTTTATTGTATTACAATGAGGCTACTTCTGTCCTAACTGTATTTAAGACAGTCCATTCTTCATTCCTTTATATGAAGAAAAGATTTCTTTCACCTCTGCAAATGTTGGCTCCATTATATCTAGAAAAAATTCTTTCACACGAAACATTCCTGTTGGCGTAATGACTTGAAACAAAAGAGTCTCCCACTTTTCCCCTTCTTGACGATCTGAAACATTTTCAACATGCCAGTCTTCCAATAACACGGATGGATAAAGCGGAATCAAATGATTGAGCTTTTTGTTTAACATCATTGCCCCTTTATCTACATCAAAGGTTTTACACTGCAATTTCAACATATACTCCTTGCATGAGCAGGGGTGTCCTCGAATATATAGAATACTAGAAAATATTGCACAATTAAAGCACAGAGGAGGTTCATCTTTGAATATCATGACATTGCAACAACAATTGGAGCTTATTCAGCAAAATGATTATACACAAATGCAGAATATCGATATAAATGAGCTAACACTCAACATGCTGCAACATATTGGAACAACTGATAGCTATGTTCGCAATCAATTAATATATGACTGCTTTTCACATTTTATTCAAAATGAATTTCTTTCCCACGATCAACTAGAATTATTGTTAACGACTTGCCTAAGTGAGAAATATTTATACTTTGATATTACTTCTTCACATACAGATGGAGTGTTTACCCGTTCGTATACAGCACTATTAATTGCTTTAATCATACAGTTCGATAATACTCACTCCTTTTTATTACCAGAAACAATTCAAGAAACAAAAAAACAACTCATTGAATATATGAACCTCGAGACAGATTTTCGGGGACATGTCAAAAATAAAGGATGGGCTCATAGTGTTGCACATGTTTCTGATGCATTTAATGAACTTGTTCATAATCCAAACATATCCTGTACTTGCTACGAAGAAATCACGCATTGCTTATTAAATAAAATATTCATTTATTCCACTGTATATCACAGCAATGAAGATGAAAGAATTGTGACTCCTCTTTTATCTATGCTGTACCATAACTTTCCGAAAGAACAATTTTTCTCAATTATTTATAAAAAAATGAAACGACTACCGCAATTTAGAAAGCGACTTTCTCTTGATGAATATTGTACTTTATGTGCCAATATAAAAACGTTTTTACGCACATTATTTTTTAGAGCAAGAGAAGATCCTATTCTCACTTCTATCTCGAATCTGGCAGAAAAACTGGTAAGGGAATTGCTAAAATATTACTAATGCGCTCAAAATATAGATTCATAAGAAGAAAAGAAAATAAGGGAACAATTATCGTTCCCTTTCATAGCCAATCCGCTTTTTAATTTCAGCTAAATTTACCTTCGCAATTTCCCTAGCACGATTCGCACCTTTTTCTAATGCCTCATACAATAAGCTCGGTTCATTCATATACATTTCATACTTTTCTCTTGGCCCTTCTAATTCACGGTTTACAACGCGAAATAGTTCCTTTTTCACTTCCCCCCATCCAATTCCTTCTTTATATCGCTCTCTCATACTTTGTATTTCTTCCTCTGTTGCAAATTCCTTATAAATCATAAATAATGTCTCAGGCTCTTTCGGTTCATGAGGTAGTGAAGAATCGGTTTTTATTTTAAAAATTAACTTTTTCAGTTTTTCGGGTGCTGCAAATAGCGGAATGACATTTCCATAACTTTTACTCATCTTTCGTCCATCAAGACCAGGCAAAATAGCCCCTGCTTCTTGTATCACATACTCAGGAAGTGTAAACGTTGCACCGAATGTATGATTAAAATACGTGGCAATATCACGAGCAATTTCAATATGTTGGATTTGATCTTTTCCAACAGGAACATGGCTGGACTGAAATAATAGTATATCTGCAGCCATTAATATTGGATACGTATATAATCCCATATTCACACCTGTATCAATTTCAGCACCAACTTCTTTATTTTGCTCTACTTTTGCTTTATATGCATGAGCACGATTCATCAGCCCTTTCGGAGTCAAACAAGCTAGAATCCATGCTAACTCTAGAATTTCTGGAACCTCTGTTTGTCGGTAAAAGATAACATCTTCTCCAAGTCCTAACGATAGCCATGTCGCAGCTACCTCTTTTGTATACGTACAAAATAACTTAGGATCTTGCACAGCGTTTAATGCATGATAGTCAGCTATAAAATATAGTGCTTTTCCGTCTTTGTTTTTAGACATTGTTAATGCCGGTTTGATTGCTCCAATATAGTTTCCTAAATGCGGATAACCAGTTGGCTTAATTCCTGTTAACATTATTTTCTCACTCACACTAACTCCTCCTTTCTAAAAATAAAAGAGCCCCTCATCCTAGAAAAGGACGAGAGACTCCCGCGGTACCACCTTTATTAGCTACAATTATAACTCACTTAACACTTCGTAACGGGAAGCAAAACGTCTTAGCCTACTCATTTCAGCTAGAAGCTCCAGAGTCCATTCCATATCCATCCCTTACTGATTCCCACCAAATATCAGCTCTCTGTAAAGTTCCGAACATGTACTCTTCTCCATCATTGCTTTTTATTTATTTCTTATATTTTACCACATTTATTTTTCTGATAAACATAAATTTTCTGTTTTATTCAGAAGAAAAAAATTGTATCTTACTTATCTTCTAATATTTAAATTGTGATTTAATATTTGTAAGATGAGCATCAAACATATCAATTATTTCAAGGAATCTATCAGCTTCACGGAAAACATGGTCTGCTAATAGTGGGTGAATGATACTCTTTATTTTACATTGCTCAATTAAATCACGTGCCGTTTTCTTAAAATCCCGAAGAGCTGTGACTGACACACGATTTTGATCCAGAAATTGATCCAAAAGAGGAACTGTTTGAGATTGTGGTTTCATAGATTCTAAGTCAATCGCTTGATACATCAATTCATCAAAATCATTACTGAAATTCCGGGCCATATCTACAAGCTTTCTTTCGGATGGGTCAAGAAGATGACCAATAAATTTAGCATGGTCTGCCATAATCTTTAAAAAGAACACATTTTCTTTAATAATAGCATCAGGAAGAGCATCCAATTTACCTTCATTTAATTCAATTAAGCGTTTTCTAAAATAATTAGCTTCCCTACTTGTATGATCAACTAAAAGTGGAAAATTATTTTGTCCTGGCAATTTACATGTGAGAATTAACCCTAGAATTTTTCGTTTAAATCCAAAAATATTAGTTGCAGCTTGTTGTACTTCTGAATTAAATCTTTTTATTTGCTCAGGATCTGTTTGATTTGTATAGGAATGTGCGATTTGTTCGATGCGTTCAAACAATTGGTAAAATTGATTAGCCTCTTGGATTAGTTGAGTATCCTCACATCTAAACCCCAATCGAAGAAATAAAGAATGCTCTTTCATGATTCTAGACCAAAAACGAATTTCATTTAATGATCGCTCAACAAACATTCCAGATGTAACACCCGTATCAGGATGTAATGAGGGTTCATTCCTATTCATTCCCAATCCCTCCAGTAAATACTATGCTAGTTCTATGCTTATGAATAGGTATATATAAAAATACCATCAATTTTTGTACATATATTTTTTCTTTTATTGTTTTTAATTCCTCAACAGACTTAAGCATTTGCTGAATCCCACCAAAATAGTGGATAGGGATGTATAGGCCTAAAAAAATAACTACTCCCAAAATCATAATATCTTTAATCACAGCTGTCCAAGCTGAGCCATGAATACCAGAGAATATTACATATGTTGTAATAACTATTGCACCTATAACACTTGCAACTACTGGTGAAATAGCTCCGTAAGAAGCTTCTGAGACAATGATTCCTAACCCTTTCATTTGTATACAAATATATGGTATGATCGCTAAACTTCCCACAATAGCTACTATAACCCCCATTGCGCGACTATCGTATTTAGATGCAAAATAGTCAGGTTGTGAAATAATACCATGTTCTTTACCGTATCTCCAAATTTTAGGTGCAATCCAATAAGATATTATATATGCTAGAAATATATACGCGGGCACATAGTACGCAGCAGTACCTTTTGAATACGCCCAACCACTTCCACCTAGAAAAGTAAAAGTCGTATAAACCTCTCCAGCTATTAATAGAAATACGAACAAGGTTCCAAAACCTCTGCCGCCAACTGAAAATTGCTGCAAATTCATCTTTTTTCCTCTTCTTGCTGCTATCCCTAAATAAAGAGATAGGATTAAGAACTACACGTAAAATTGCAGAAGTTCTTGGAATTACCCAAACCTCACTGATCCGTCGGTTAAAAAAATACAATATCCGCAACGAAAAATAATAGCATTTTGTTGTAGGGGTATTAATTTGATGGCTATACCTAACCTAGCCTCTTTTATATGAAAGGAGATCAATTAATGATTTGTAAACTTTCTGCTACTTCTCTTGAAGTAGCATCAGCTATTTTAGCTATCCAAATTCCTGCTTATCAAGTTGAAGCAAAATACATTAACAGTACAGCGATTCCTCGTCTATATGATACTGTACAGGATATTCAAAATTGCAATGAAACATTTTATGGCTATTTCTTTGAAAATAAATTAATAGGCTTTATTTCGTTTGTAAACGAGGAATCTTTTATTGATATTCATCGCTTAGTGATATCACCAGCCTATTTCCATAGAGGGATTGCAACAAAGTTAATCCTTCATTTATTTCACATATTCCCTAATACGACCAAGCATATTGTACGAACAGGAAAAACAAACACCCCTGCCCTTTCTTTATATAAAAAACATGGATTTATTGAAGTAAAGGATATTGTATTACCTGATGGACTCATTCTTACTCAATTAGAAAAGACAGAAAAAAATAAATAGTTTGACTTATTTGTTTTATTATGTTATTTTTTACTTTATAAAACCTTTTGCTGAATCCAAAATTTGGAACGGGGGAACCATTTTTGTAGCCTATGCTACTTGGGGCGAATCTTTTTTAAGTAGGGAACTCTCACTTCCCGAGTCCGACAGCTAACCTCGTAAGCGTAATGGGAGAGGGAAGGTGCTTTTTACCTATGTTACACAGTATCCCTCCTTAACTATAAAATATATGGAATCGATATCACTAGAAACCTATATTTATAGAAAAGGAGACTTGTACAATGTTACGTTTATCAGATCATGAAATAAAAATGATGGAGCAACGTGTTCGATTGGAACAACAACGTACGTATCAAGCAAACAAGATTGTAGATAGTTTACATCATAAATACTTTTTTCAGCATATTTTTCAGCCGAAAAGATAAATTAGCATGCAAAAATTGCTAATAGGTAAGGATAGAAACGTTATAAAATGTAAAAACTATGCTGCACTTTACTAAGTTAGACCTTTCATGTTTTTTCTTTCTCTAAGTGAAAAAACATTATTCGATTTATTCAGAAAAAAACTTCATTACCATGTGTAATGAAGTTTTTTTGCTACTGAAGAACATATGTCCTTTTGATGCTCATATAATTCCCCTTCCCTATTAGGCCTCCTTGTTACGATTATGTAGGCACAAAACAAAGCACACTTTCCAAACAAGAAACTGCAAAGTTTGTAAAATAAGACACTATGCTGCAGTTACTGAATTTATTTTCTGCTTTCTCCTATTCTTTTTCTTATACCACCACATATATATTCCAGTAAACATTAAAATAGATGGAGTAAGTCCACCGATTACATATAAGACTTTCGTAAATATTCCACCAAATGTTCCTGTATGTAACGGAAGGCGCCAAGTTTGATAGGTAAGTCCACGATCTACATGTGGATCCATCTTTGCGATTACTTTTCCACTATATTGGTCCATCCACACCTTTACATTCCCGTTGCCTGGATCATACGAACGGCTCATACGAATTTCGATAGCACCTTCTGCCTTTCCTTGTTTCACCTTCTCCGGAATTCTTACTTGCATAACTGTTCCTTCTGGCACTTCTTTTTCAGCTGTATGTAACAATTGATCAAGAGGAAGCTTTCCTCCTGGAAGAGGTTTAGAAATTAGTTGTTCTTTCGCTGGCATCGCAGTAGCCTTTGCACCAAACCATCCAAAAATAGTTTTATCATATACCAAAAGACCACCCGTTAACGAAACGATAAGTAAAAATGGAACAGAAACTCCACCAATAACTCTATGTAAATCAAATTGTTTTACATATGGATTCTTGCTTTTACGAATCATAAACCCACGCATCCATTTTCTGATTCCAGGCCACCATAAATATAATCCTGATAAAATAATAAAAAAGAAAATAAATCCAATTATACCTACAATCTCTTTCCCCTTAAAGTCATTAAGAAGTAAATGATAATGAAGCTCGCCTACTTGATTAAAAAATGCTTTTTCTCCTAATTTCCCATTAATTTTACCGCTACCTGGATCAATATAAATTTCTTGTTTTTCTTTTCCTTCTTTCACACGAAATAAGTAAACACCTTTCGCACTTGGTTCATCAGGTGTATACACACGCTGAATTTCACCTTTGGGGTGTTCTGTTGCTATAGTTTGAATTGCTTTCTCATAAGTAATCTTTTCACCTTCTGTTACTCTGTATAAATCAGGATGTACTATACGATTTATCTCGTGTTCAAAAACAAGTAAACTTCCTGTCAATCCAATTAGTACAATAAACATCCCAGCTATCATACTAAGGTATAGATGAATCTTCCCAATCACCTTTCGTACTTTCATATATGTCCCCCTTAATTTTATAAAGATCAAATTAATATTAAGGATAATGATTATCATTGTCAACAATAAAAAGTTAGTTTGCTTTTTATTGTTAATCCATTACATATTTCTTCCAAAATGAGTGGTCCACAAATAAACAAAGAAAGAGAGAATTGAAATATACATTCCGTTTCTCTCTTTCTTTGTTTAGCTAACCATTTTATAATGTATCAATCTATATATAACTTACTTTCTTGCTTTAACAATTAAAGTCGTCGGTAGCATTCTTGCTTTATACAGAGAATAATATTTCACAGAAGGCTCAGCTGTTTGTATATCAAAGTCACTAGATGGCTCTCCTTCTACTATTCTTTCAATTGTAAATCCAGCTTTAACGAGTTCATTTATGTATGTACTTAATTTTCTTTTATATAACACAGCCTGTACATCTTCACCTTTAAATGTTTGGAATGTAATCGGCACTTCCTCATGATATGAAGATTCCAAAGCAATTTCCGGTGTTCCATACTTTAAATTCGAGTAAATAGGATGCTCCCAGCTAAAAACAAAGCTGCCACCCTTTTTTAAATATGAATAGATAAGCTCCAATGTTTTTGATAAATCTGATGTCCATCCTAGCGCATAAATAGAATATACAATATCAAAATGTCCTTTTGGAATATCTGTTTCCTTCTCCATCGCAGCACATATCAAATGTGGATTCCACTCTTGTAATGTCTGCTTCGCTGTTTCAATTTGTGTTGAAGAGAGGTCAACGCCCCATAATTCTTGTGCTCCGTGCTTCGCCATGTATGCTAAAGAATGTCCACTGCCACAGCCTATATCAAGAACCTTTTTATTCTTAATCGTATCAAATAAGTGAATCTCATCTTCAGAAGCAGTATACGGCCCGTACTTTGGCAAAGAATCTACCTGAAAAAAGTAAGGTGCTACTACATCCCAGCACTTTTTATTTAGCTCTAACATTTTTGTTTGTTCCATTTCTTGACTCCTTCTCTATTCCAATCATCTTAAATGCATGTCATACCCTCATATTTAATCATTTATTACTTACTATACATGAAACCTCCCTTTTTGTTTGTTTATTTTTAAATTTCAGAAATGACTTTCTTTTCCTGTATATATGTAATAAAATCGAGTTAAATAAATTTAACTGGTTAAAAAAAGGATGGTGCAAAATGAAACAAAAAGCAATTTCCATTATTGAAACATACGAACAATTAAAAGCAATAAGTGATCCATTGCGTACAAAAATGCTTATATACTTAGTCGAAAAGCCGTATACAGGTCACCAACTTGCCCAGCTTTTAAATCTTTCTCGCGCAAAAATACACTATCATCTTCGCGAACTAAAAAAACACAACATCATTCAATTAGTAAAAAAAGAAGAACAGAGAGGAAATATTTTAAAGTACTATCAAGCTATTTCACGTGGCTTTATTCCTGCAGATCACTTACTTCACTACGTTGAATCACAAGAGGCAACAAGACAATCCTATTTGGAAGTGTTGCATCGTGCGCAAACAAGGGTATTAACTGCTCCAGATTCATCATTCAATTTAACATCTTCTCATGTTGAAGATTGGCCTAGTATATCGATGCAAACAGAATTTTCATTAACAGAAGAACAATTTATAAAGTTTTTAAAACAGTATAGAAACCTTGTTAAAGAAACCTTAAAAGGCTCCACAGAAACTGATACCAATAAAAACTTTTATGTTACCATCACAGGCTTTGAAATTGATCAACTACTGTTAAACCAAGATTCATAATTCATTATTTGTAGGGAGGAATATTCATTGAGTGAACCTTTCATATCACAACAAGTTCAACCTAAGTGTACGAGTATTTCATTATTTAAAAACCGTGCATTTTTATTCCTTTGGTTATCAAGTACCACTTCTTTTCTTGCTCTTTCAACCTACCTATTTGCAGAACAATGGTATGTTATTCGGGCCTTAGGCCAGGAATCAGCGCTTGGCATTGTTATGATGGTAACTATGATCCCACGAGTCCTCCTAATGACTGTTGGAGGTGTGTGGGCAGATCGTTTTAAACGTTCAAAAATCATGTTAGTTTCTAGCTTCACGCGTTGTTTACTCATTTTTGTTATGATTACTTTATTACATTTACACTTATTAAATTTATGGTCATTACTGGTCTTTGCACTACTGTTTGGAATTCTAGATGCTTTCTTCTCACCAGCGAATCAATCCCTTCTTCCCCTTCTAGTCCCAAAAGAGATGTTAACTCGATCTAATTCTTTTATTCAAACTTCCAATCAAATTGCAATGTTTGCTGGACCAATGATCGGTGGCTGGATTATTACCGTTAGTTCTTTCTCAAGTTTATTTTTCTCCGTTGCCTGTTTCTTAGTAATTTCATGCACTTTCACATTATGTATTAAAGAAAAACAGCTTTCACTTTCTTCTGAGCAAGCATCTGCCAAACAAGAGCTATTAGCAGGTTTTCAATATGTATGGAATATGCCTTTTTTAAAATCCATACTTTTCATTTTAATGACAATTAATGTCTTCTTCTTTGGCCCTTTACTTATGGGAATTCCATTATTAGCGAACGAAGTATTACATGGAAAGGCAGTAGAGGTAAGCTTTTTACAAAGCTCTTATCAAGGAGGAATGCTAGGGGGCGCTTTATTAATTGGACTTTTAAATATTAGAAAAAAAAGAGGGCTTTCTATTCTAATACTTATTTCTTGTCTTGGTATTTCTCTTTCTTTCCTTGGTCAAATATATATTTTATCGCAAGGAATCATTTTACTTGTGATGATGGGTTTCATGTCTTCTATGATTAATATACCACTTGTTTCTATTATTCAAGAAAACAGTGAAACAGATAAACTAGGGCGAGTTATGAGTTTCGTAAGTGCCTCTTCCAACGGTTTAGTTCCGCTATCCTATGCCTTTGTATCCGTATGCTTAACATTTGGTACTTCTATATCTGACATTCTACTATATTGCGGATGTCTCATAACTATCTCCTCTTTTCTTTTTATAATAAAATGTAAAATTGTACGTGATACAAATTAAGTAAACAGTGCAGTATTTTGACTGAAATACTGCACTGTTTCTAGAAATTAAACGTTGTAACCCGAACGTCCTTTTCTCTTCGCCCGATAATTTTTCACTTTCGCAATCGTCCCGCAAGCTCTCCCCTCTTTACTACCTGCATACATACCACACCAGCGTTTACTTCCATTGCGAGAATGATCGTAAAAGACCCAGCGGCAATCCGGACATGCTTTTAACCGGCTCCACCTCTTTTGATCAATAGCCATCAAAATAATTTGTAACATCATCGTATAGAAATTTTGTTCTCCAATTGGTTCATATGTAATAGCGTCCATATTTTCTGTCACACACACACGAAATGGATATTTTTCAAACCACTCTTGCATTGCATCTTGCTCCTCAACTGCGAAACGAATTCTATCTCGAAATCGTTTCAGCTCGTCCAACGTACCAAACGAAAACTCCTCATTAAAATGAGTTCTCATAAATTGAAATACATCGTCTATCATATTCAGCTCATCTATCGGATTTCTTGTGTCATTTGGAATTCTCCATGTATTTAAAAAATCTCTTACAACTTCTAATTGCCCTGGTGTCTCTTGGCCATGGCTCAAATCCCTTCACCATCTTTCTAAAATTTACTTTTTTCTGACTTTGTGTATAATTATAATATAAAATAGTTAACCAGTAAAAACTTTTAATGGTTACATTATAGGAGGCTTTCTATGAAAAAATTTTCAATACCTATACGTGTTATACTCATTTCGTCATTTTTTATGGCATTTGGATACTTTGCTGTATATGCTTTCCTCGCTATCTATTTATCAAGTTTTTTACATTTTTCTGCCATGCAAGTAGGAACAATCTTAACGATTATGACGATTACATCACGAGTTATCCCTTTATTTTCTGGTATCATTGCTGACAAAGTTGGCTACATGATTATGATGATATCTGGCTTACTATTAAGAGGCGTTGGCTTTATTTGTTTAGGCATATTTTCAGAGTTCCATACGATTTCCATTTCCGCTTCGCTAATTGGATTTGGAAGTGCATTTTATGAACCAGCTGCTCGTGCTGTATTCGGCTCACAGCCAGCTCATTTCCGAAAAGATTTATTTACATATTTAAACCTCGCTTTTAACAGCGGTGCGATTATCGGTCCAATTGCTGGTGGCCTATTACTCTTATGGAGCCCTTTATACCCATTTATACTTAGCGGATCACTCATGTTATTATTTGCTATCATGTTTTATCTTCTTAGATCTCACTTCCAAGTTTCTACTGAGAATGTACAACTCTTATCTGGGTTAAAAGCCGTTTTTGAAAATAAGCATTTTCTTTCATTCTCATTTATCATGATTTTCTTTTATATTATGTTTACTCAGCTTACTGTAGCTCTTCCGCTTCATATGACCAACATTAGCCATAGTACAAAGTTAGGTGGACTTGTTATTACAGTGAATGCAATTACAGGTGTTTTGTTTATGGTTGTATTTCGAAAGATCTTCCACAAATACAACACACTTTCAATTGTAAAATGGGGTGTGCTGTTAATGGGGCTTTCTTTTTTACTTATTCCTTTGGTGCCACATCCATATTGGCTATTTGGTTGTGTCATTTTATTTACAATCGGTGAAACACTTGTATTACCTAATGCCGATATTACAATTGCAAATTACAGCAATGAATCTTATACAGCTACATATTTTGGATTTTATCAACTATCACTCGCTATCGGATTTATGATTGGGAACTATACCGGAACATGGTTTACATCGAGCTTTAAAGGAATGGATACACCTTGGATTATTTTCGGCGGAATAGGATTGTTTGGTTTTGTTTCACTCCATTTTTTTAAAAATATAGCACAAAAACCAAAAACAGATTTATTAATATCTGAAAAGAAAAGTATGTAACTTTAGCCACCTAAATGAATTGCCTTTGCAACCTCTAAAATAAAAAGGAGAAGCATCTTTCAGCTTCTCCTTTTTTCATGATGCATGATCTTTCTTTTTCATTAATGCTCGTTTTTTCATAGCTTTTGTTAAATAGCCACCTTTGAAAGAACGAATCTCATAAGAAGACATAAATGCTTTCGGCGCAATCTGGTTAATAATTTCTAAGAGTTCTTTCTCTCTTGAACGTTTCGCAACAATATCCAAACGATAGCGGACGGAATTTATCCCTTCCCCTTCAAATACTGTTACCCCAAATCCAGCATGTCTTAATTCATCAACTAATTCATTACAACGGTCTAGTAAACTAACTTGATACGTAATATATCCAATTGCTAATTTATTTTCTATATAACCACCTAATAAAAGTCCGGCGCTAAAACCGATCACATAGGCTACAATATTCATCCAATTTGATAAGTCCTGAAATACAATCCCTAAACTTACAATGTAAATTGCCCCTTCTAACAATCCAACACCCGCAGCGGATCTTGTTTGATTCTTTACAAGCAAAATCGTCCGGATTGTTAAAACTGGAACATAAATAATTTGAAGTACAAAAATAAGTAGCGCTTGTAACATTTTCATCCACCTCTTTCAAAAAGTCTTTTGTCATAATAACATATATAACCTTTAGAAAGCGATGGGATTTCTAAATTTTTTTAGTCTTTTATGAAAAATAATCAAAAGGAAATAAGAAGATAAAAAAGAACCGTTTTCCAGTTCTTTTTTATCTTCTTATTTTACTAACTGTACATTCGCATACGCTAAATTCGCGATCATTAAAAAGTGACCACCTAAGATCCCTGTACCAAATGCTCACATTTCCATTTCATATTCAATTTCATACATAATGCTAGCTCCTAATATTACAGCTGCAAACCGATTTAAAACCTCTATCCCAGGAACTTTTTCCTTAAGTACAATACTTTTCCCGACTTTCTCAACTCGTCGGGCTAATAACCAAAGCAATATGCACTCACCGCTAATCCGATACCAAACCCTGCTACTTGTTTTGAAAACGGAGTAACAGCCCACATAAGTAGTAAACCACTACAATTGTAGTCGATATACACGTAAGGCTATTTGAATCAAAATATCCGCCCCTAATTTCAAGTTTTACTTTGTGCAAGAAAGAAAGCAGCAACCTATACAGTTGCTGCTTTCTCTTGTTGATGATCAATTTTTCGAATTTCAACGCGTTTAATTTGATAAGCATCTTTTTCAAGTACTTTAAACTCATAATTTTCCGCTTCGACGCACTGTCCTTCTTCAATTTCATGATTTTGCATCATAATCCATCCGCCAATTGTATCTACATCTTCTTCTTCAATGTGTAATCCAAATAAATCTTTGACTTCTGTAATTAACACTTTTCCATCAACGATTTTGTGATAATCATTTACGTGTTGAATTGGCGGATCTTCATCTTCATCATATTCGTCACGAATTTCACCGACGATTTCCTCCAATATGTCTTCAAGCGTTACAATCCCAGCCGTTCCTCCGTACTCATCATATAACACAGCCATTGGAATTCGCTTTTTCTGCATTTGCAGAAGTAAATCATGAATTGGAGTTGTTTCCATAACTTCAATAATCGGACGCATATACGTGCGAATCGATGACAAATCTTCTTTATCATTTTTCATATATCGAATAAAGAAATCTTTTACGTTAACCATGCCGATAATATCATCTTTATCTTCTCCAAAGATTGGATAACGCGTATATCGCTCACTTTGAATCACTTTCATGTGTTCTTCTACTGAATCTTCGAGATAGAAGCCAACAATTTCTGTTCGCGGCACCATAATCTCTTTTGCAATGCGGTTATCGAATTCAAAGATATTATTTACATACTTATATTCTGCTTGATTAATTTCTCCACTTTCGTAGCTCTCAGAAAGAATAAGACGTAATTCTTCTTCAGTATGTGCGACTTCATGTTCAGAAGCTGGTTTCAAACCGAATAAGCCAGTTACAACACGCGCTGAACTATTCAGTATCCAAATAAATGGATACATCACTTTGTAGAACATCATTAAAGGTCCAGCAAATAACAATGTTACCCTTTCAGCCTTTTGAATTGCCATCGTTTTCGGAGCTAATTCCCCTACTACAACGTGCAAATATGTCATCGTCATAAACGCAAGACCAAAAGTTAATACATGTGAAACGGAAGGATTTAAATTCCATTTCTCAAATAATGGATGTAACAGTTTCTCTATTGTCGGTTCACCTAACCAACCGAGTCCCATTGCTGTAACTGTAATACCTAATTGACAAGCAGATAAATATTCATCTAAATTCGATGTTACCTTTTTCGCCGCTAACGCACCGCGTTTTCCTTCCGCAACAAGCTGATCAATGCGACTTGAACGTATTTTAACAATCGCAAACTCTGCTGCTACGAAAAATCCAGTAAATGCGATTAAAATCGCAACCATGACTAAATTAAATATTTCCAATGAATCCCCTTAGTTAAAAAACTAAGGTGTCCACCTCCTGTATACTATAATGTTCTCTGATTTAATTCTATTAGAAAACATAGCGCTATACAGAAATTAAAGGGGATAGATACAATATATACTATACAAACATGCTCAGTGCTTGCATTAAAGCTGTCGTTTGACCAGATAAAGATTTCGATATTTTTTCACGTTGTGAAGCAGTCAATCCATCTAACAGAGGTTTCAACTGCGTTAACTCTGTTTCTAATCGATGGATATGTTCTGTCACTTCATTCACTTGTTTCGAAACGTGTTCATTGACACCGAGCAGCTTCTTCTTCTCCTCGACCCTCTCTTTAATCTCACAAAGCGGCATATGCATTTCTTTGCATTTCTCAATAAATTGTAGTGTTTCAAATGCTGTTTCGTCGTAATAGCGATAATTAGATTGAGATCGCTCCGCTTTTAAGATACCTAGATTCGTATAATAATCAATCGTTCGTTTCGATACGTGAGCCAAGTGAGCCAACTGTCCGATTCGATACACCTTCCCAACGATCTTCCCCCCTCAGTTATATTAAGGACATCATACAATACATAAACTGTACAGTCAAACGTGATGGTTTATTATTCATATATATGCAAAAAAATCACCATATATTTTAATAAAAGCTTTAAACGCAAAAATATGTATCTACTTACATTTTTAAAATTTTCACTTATATTGCTTTACATTTTGTTTTGGCACCCAGCCTTCAGCTTCTTTTTCTAGCTTTTCACACCATATCCATCCATTCCATTCATGTAAACCAATAAGGATCTCTCCTACTTCTATATTCAATTCTTTTGCCGTATATCTTTCTAAAATCAATCCTGTACCATTTACATTACGTTGTATCATTTGCTCTGGTACCCAGCCTTACCGATTAAAACCATATCTCCTTTTTCTAGATAAATAGGGTCTCGGTAATTACTCCCATGCGGCCAAATCGCAATATATTTCATAACACCCTCCAATAATCTGAAAATTAAGTTATAATCTTATTATACGTTAGTACAGAAAGGAGAATACAGATGTACTATAGCCATTTATTCGAAAACGATCAGCCAGTTGTCCGTCTATAAACTAGGGCGGGCATTTGTATAACAAATAAACTATGCCTCGTCTTAGGGATCCTATACAATCCTAAAAATAGACGGAGGTACTTCACTATGAAACAAACCATTTTAGGAGCTATATATTTATCTCTTGCAGCAAGTATTTGGGGTGGTATGTACGTTGTAAGTAAATATGTACTAGATTTTGTTCCCCCGCTTACGCTTGTCTGGCTGCGCTTTATCATCGCTTTTTTCGTTTTATATATAATTTTGAAAACAACAGAACAAAAACATAACAAGAAGATACGTATTCATAAACGGGACTGGTTCCTTTTTGCTTGGATAGGTTTCATTGGTTATTTCATCTCGATTACATGTCAATTTATTGGGACGAAATTATCAGATGCCCACACAGGCTCTTTAGTTACATCAGCCACTCCAGCATTTATGGTCATATTTGCTGCTTTCATTTTGAAAGAAAAACTAACTGCTCGCAGAATATTTTCTACCATTTTAGCTACAATAGGTGTCATTATCGTCATTGGATGGGATATAGAAGTTCGTTCATATTTTATTGGGACACTCATTTTAGTAGGAGCTGCTGTTACATGGGCTTTGCTATCTATTTATGTAAAAATTGCTTCTACTCGCTTTTCATCCTTAGTCATTACAACGTATGCAATATTCTTTTCACTCTTTTTCATTACCCCCTGTATGATTTGGGAATTACAATCGAATCCAATGGAACATGTAAATATCTATGTACTGTTAGGTATATTATATTTAGGGATTATTTCCACTGCAGGTGCTTTTTTTCTGTGGAATAAAGGGCTTGAGCTAATGGATGCTAGTATTGGCTCATTATTTTTCTTTTTTCAACCTATTGTAGGATCCTTATTAGGATGGTTACTTTTAAACGAAACATTAAATAGTAACTTTTTTATTGGCGGTACCCTTATTATATTTAGCGTAGTAATTACTACATTTGAAAAGAAAAAGTAGGAATCATCAAAAACACAGGCTATAAAAAATACAGCCTGTGTTTTTATTTTCTACTAAGAAAAGGATCACATACATTTATATGTATATGAACTTGATGTTTCATTTACCTTTTGCTCAAGCAGACCAATGCGTTGGACGAGAGAGTAACTCTGGTAATTTCGTGTTTGCATCTCCTTTTGCTGCATTAATCTGGACTTGGGTAAGAAAAATGCTGTCCGTAAGATTTGCTCCTCTTAAATCAGCATCTCGTAAATCAGCACCAATAAAGTCAGCCGATCTTAAATCGGCGTCTCGAAGATCTGCCGCAATCAGGTATGCCCCTCTTAGATTCGCTCCCCTAAGGTCTGCTCTTCTAAGCTTTGCCCCCATCAGATTCGCTCCTCGATGGTTAATCCTCTTATTTTTTTTCGAATTCTTATACTGATGACGTGACTCCATCCATACTAGCTCGCTTGTCTTTAAAAGAAGCGTATTGATGTCCGCTCGATGTAATGGAACATTTAGTTCTATTATTGAATCTGGACTAAGCTTTGAAAGTCGTTCCGTCTCATCAATCGCGGCACGAATCTCCCTATGAATCAGACGTGTCGCTTTTAACGTTAAAGCTTCATTCAAATACCAAAGCATTTCATGAAGCTGATGCATAACTGGAAAAACGTCATACATTTTCTTTGCCTGTTCTGGTCCTGTACGCCAGTCAACTCCCTCAAAAGTACCTTGAGAAACCTTTTGTCCTGCACCAAAACATTCAAAAACTGTACATCCTTTAAACCCTTTCTGTCTAAGGTTTTTATGAATACTACAACGAAAATCCGATTGCAGATTTGAGCAAGGCTTACCAGCATCCTTATTAACCGCAAAATCTACCGACGCTGCAAAAGGTAGTGCGACACAACACAAACCGAAACAATTCTCACAATCAGCTCGTAAACTGTTAAAACTTGCGCCATTTTTTGAATTCAACTCATGATTACCTTCTAACAAAACATGTCCCCCCTGTTGCTATGTTACTTGTTTAATTTTATATGTATGAGTGCACAAAATAAATAGGTTCTATTATTTTAATTTGTATAAAAAAGTACCTTCTGGCAATTACAAATTAGTTTCTGTAAACATTTTAAAAAGGGCTTTACCAACCCTTTCATTTCGTGCAATCAAATATATCGCTCTTTGTTTTTGAAAATCCCGAATTGGTATAGTACGCAGCGGTAAATGTTCAATACGTTCTGAAATCGTCCGCGGAACAATTGTAATTCCCGCTCCTGCAGCAACCATACCAAGAATAAAATCTCGAAATGATACCTCGGAACTAATATTAGGCTCTGCCTTCAGTCTTTCAAACTCTTCTATAATCGCCCTTCGAATATCACAGCCAATTGGATACATAACGAAACTCTCTAATAAAAGTTCATTTATAAATATATCTTCTTTTTTACTAAATGAATGTTTCTCCGGAAAAACTACGTCATATGGCTCCACAAATAATTGTCTATTCCAAAGATGTTTTGGTACCCATTTTTCATCTACTAGACCTGCATCTAACTTGCCTGATAAAATTTCTTCCATAATCTCTTTAGACATATCATACACTTTGGTTTCTATATTGATATTCTCACTCTTACCTCCAATAAGTTTTTCTGGAAGATAGAATGCTGCAAGACTAGGTAATAAGCCTAGCACTACATGTATGGATTCCCCCATGCCTTTCATTTCCTTCCTAATACTATCCCATTCCTCAACAAATGGAATGATTTTTTTTTGAAAATGAATCCCGGCTTCTGTTAATTTTATTCCTTGTGAAGATCTGCTTAATAATTCTACTCCTAATTCATCTTCAAGTTTTTTTATTTGTTTACTTACTGCTGGCTGCGTAATATGGAAATGCTCTGCTACTTTTGAAAAACTTTTATATTCTGAGCAAAGCAAAAAACACCGTAACCACTCTATGTGCATTCTCTATATCCCCTTGTTCAAACTTTTTGTTATACCCTTCAAAATTAATGGAAATTCTCTCCTTTTACAATACTTGATATTCTTTTAATAGAAAACAAATCATTTTTGAAAAGGAGAATAACAAATGAAACGATTACCTAAAAATGCTGCACTTATTCTAGTTGATATTCAAAAAGGATTCGATGATTCTTACTGGGGAAAACGCAATAATACACACGCTGAAACAAATATGGAACTTATATTACAAACATGGAGAAAAACAAACCGTCCTGTCATTCATGTACAACATATCTCACATAAAGAAAATCACCCGTTAAGAAAAGAAAGCAACGGAAGCGAATTTAAAGATTTTGCTATCCCTCTTCCGAATGAACCCGTATTTCAAAAAAATGTGAATAGCGCTTTTATCAGAACCAACTTAGAAACATATTTACGGGAACACAATTATGAAACTGTCGTCATTATTGGTCTAACGACAGACTATTGTGTATCCACTTCAGTTCGTATGGCTGGTAATTTAGGCTTTTCAACTTATGTCGTTTCAGATGCGACCGCTACATTTGGTAGAATCTCATATGATGGAAATTACTATCATGCAGAAGATATCCATAAGCTAGCATTAGTAAGTCTGCATGAAATGTTTGCTACAGTTTTAACAACTGGTAAACTTATTGAGCTAGTTTAAAATCAATTTGTAAATACACTATCATATTTCATTTCAAATGCTACTCTAATTTCCTAATATATTTTCATTTGAAAAGGAAATATTCTCTCGTTTGTATTATCATTAAATTATAAACATTCACACAATAGGAGGAACGAATATGGCATTAGAAATGAAAACAAACTGTCAAACTTGCAATGCATCTCTTCAAACAGATTCAGAAGCATACATTTGCGTTTATGAATGTACATTCTGTGCACCATGTACAGAGAAAACGCAGCAAATTTGCCCAAACTGTGGTGGTGAATTAATGCGCAGGCCGAAAAAGAAACAGTAAAAAGAGCTGCCCATAAGTCAGTTACACTGACTTATGGGACAACTCCCACCACTTATTGTTTTACGTTCTTCAAACTTTCATATAATCCAGATGATACTTCCGCCCTCATTTTTTACTATTATAATGAAGAGAAATTACATCGTATTTTTTACTAATATACAAATGTAAATATATATTCCTAGTTATTATATATTTACAGAATAAAATTCCATTTTATCTGCAATAGAAAATCCTGCTTTTGTATATAGACGAATAGCTCGTTCATTCTCTTCACCTACACAAATTGAAATTTCTTCAATTTTCATATAATTAAACAATTCATACAGTCCGTAATTTAAAAGTTTTAATCCAATTCCCTTATTTCGTATAGACGGTTTAACAGCGATATATTCTATATTTCCCTCTTTAAATTCAGGGCTACCTTCAATATAAATATACCCTAACAAACACTCTTCTTCCTTAAAAACAAATAATTTATTACACTCATTTATTCTTCCAATAATTGTTTCTCCATTATAATAAGTATCTGGAAACTCTTCATCATGTAATGTAATAAACTCTTTATAAAGCCCAGGCGTAATAGATTTTATCGATAAACAAGGATGATATAAAAAAGCTGAAGCATGCATTTTTAAAATTACATGTTTTCCTTGTTCACTGGCAGATAGATATTTCATAAATTCTTGAGCATTTTTATTTTCCTTATTAAAAAAACCATGGAACGAATGAACCATTCCTCCTAATTTAGATAGGCCTATTCCCCACATTTTCTTTGCAATTTTCTCCCAATCCTCTTCTTTATGAATAAAAGGTCCCCAGATTTCAGCTGTTTTCATTTTACTATTTACATCAAATCCTAATGCTCCAATAATTTTTTTATCTTCATACATAATAGTGAATGAATCTGTGAAGCAATAGTCAGAAAAATCGTTTTCTAAAGTATCTTTTATTTCATCTGCTTTTATCCCACAGTATCCAACATGATGTTCTGGAATTCGATTCAAATTTGCAATAAAAGAAGCCAACTCAATTAACTCTATACCGTCTTTCTTATAAGTCTCCATCTATTTCCTCCAATCTAATAATGACTAAATCACCCTTTACTTTTAGCAATTTTTTCACATCTTCGAAATATGATTAATTCAAAAAATAAATAAACGAGTGCATTTATCGTAAGAAAGAGTAAAACTACTCCTCCAATAGTAAACAAAAATTGCTTATTTATAGCTATATCTTGAATTAATTGTAATCCTAATATAAATGGACCATATTTTAGAAAAGGAGCTACTGTTAATAGAATAGATGTAAGGCCTATAATAATAAATTGAAATAATTTTCCGTTAACATAGCACCGAAGAGCAAAACAGACATAGTTACTAAATTAATAAGTATCGTACTTATCATTCTTATAAGTACGATACTTATTAAATATAATTGCTCTAAAGCCCCTGTCCTTTTTCTTTACATCGTTGATTTTACAATCCCTTTTAACTTCCCCCCGATTAACTCTGATAAGTATTCATAACCAGCTACTCCAAAATGTAATCCATCACGCTCTTCATTTTCCACAAATCTCTTATAGTTTGATTCTTGCATCATATGAGAATATAAATTAAGAAAATGACTTCCCGTTTGCTTCGCTACTTCTTCCATCGTTTTTGCATACTGCCCTAATACTTCATTTGTTCTTGCATGCTGGTTCTCCTCATCCACTGGTGCTGGACTAATTAACAGTACTTTTTCTGGATATATTCTTTTCACAATCTCAATCAGATTTTCTTTATATTCTTGTAGTGATACTTGCTTATGGAAAGCCGCATCATTTGTACCAAAAAAGACCGTTACAAATGTCGGGCTATAAAATAAGACGTCTTCTTCTATCCTTCTCAAAGCATCAAACGTATTATCACCAGGAACCCCTGCATTTACTACTTTCCAATCAGAAAACAGCTCTTGTAAACGCGGCGTTAATCTAGGTACTCCATTCCAAAATGTTTCATCAGCTGTAATACTATCCCCAAAGCATACTAATGTATTCATTTTTGTTTCTCCTTTTTATGTATGAAATAAATTCCCTTCTAATGCAGCAATATAGCGCTGTGCCGAACGCTCGACAGCCTCATTTGCATCATCTTTTACTACACGATGAAAAGCGTTGTATAAACGATTAAAAGAAAGTGGCTTTACTCTTTTAGCCATCTCTTCAACTTTATTTGCTGGTAACGGAATTAAATTTGGATAGCTGTACATAAAGCTCACCCACTGCTGATCCGCAACAACTTGAATAATATCACCTGTTAATAAAATCCCTTTCCCATCATTCCCTTGTGACCAATGTAAAACAGAACCACCTTTAAAATGTCCGCCTAAACGGTGAATAGTTAATCCATCAGCTAATTGCAATGATTCTCCTGACCAAAAAATAATATGTTTGCTTGGACGCATTACCCACTCTTTATCATCTTCATGTATATATATCGGTACATCGAATCTTTCTGCCCATTCTACTTGAGTAGAATAATAGTGCGGATGAGATAACGCAATTGCATCTAATCCGCCTAATTCTTTTACTTTTCCTATCGTAGTTTCATCAAAGTACGAAATACAATCCCATAGTAAATTGAATGATTCTCCATTCACCATATAGGCCGTTTGACCAATCGCAAATTCTGGTTTTGTTGTAATACTATAAAGCCCCGCTTCTTCCTCAATTATTTCATTTTTATATGTATGCCCCTCTTGTAAACCCTCCAGCGTTGTCCAAGATTGACCTTTCGGATTAATATATTGTCGCTCTTCATTACAAATCATACAATTCATTGGTTCTTCTACACTCGCTGCATATTGTACGCCGCATGTTGTACAAATAAAGTTCTTCATAAAAATTTCCCTATCCCCTTTTTGTTTTCTATTTTTTTAAGCTGTCATTTTACCATTCCGTTGATTTCCTATTTTTTTATTTTCGATAGATAAACCTACAATTGTAATTACATAAACAGCTGTAACTGCAATCGGTATTACTATAAATCCTTTTTCCGAAAGTAAAATCCCACATATAGATGTTACTAATACTGTACCAACTGATAACAAACCATAACTCTTACTTTCATATATCCATACGTATGGTAAAAAATGAACTCCAACTAAAACAGCTACTGTAAATGGTAACCACTCGGGCATTTGAAAATATACAAATACTACAAGCGGAATATTTAGTACATTTATCGCACCAATTATTCCCCCTAAAGATCCCATCGGATTCCCTTTTGCAAACATATCAATTTTCAATAGTGCTGCTAGCATTAAACCAACTGGAAAGACACACCCCATTCCAATCAGATACACCCAAACCGTATACTTTTCCGGCAATACACTGCCTGCTATACCAGCAATAATCCAAAATATTAAACCAGCCAGCACTACAGGAAGTCCCCTTTTTGTTCTTTTTGCTAAATCTCTTTTTGCTTCCAAAACATTCATTTTTCCGCCTCCCCAAAAACATGAAAATATGCTTAAATATAACGAAGTCGTCTCATTTTGAACAATTGGCTGTCACGTTTAAAATGAAGCGCTTAAATTTTTCAACAAATTAGATTCATCCAATAACGCCAAGCTTTTAAATAGTCTCCTAAATCTTCAGGATGATGCCTAATACAAGTTTCTAATCGAAGATACAACCCTATTATTACTTCTTCATACAAAACTTTTCCTTTTTTACTTTTTTGAAATACACTTTGTTCTACTACACGGTCGATTGTTTCCTTCGTTAAATCTTCAGGCGTCGAACAAAATGCATAAATTAAGTCATATATTGGTTCTCCCAGAACCGGCAAAGGATCAATCACACCATATAATTTATTTTCTTTAAATATAAAATTGTGAAATCCACAATCCCCATGCAATAAAAACGGTTGATTACTATGGAGATGTCTATTTGGACTATGTACGAATTCAAGAACAGTACGAAAATCCTCTTCTATTATATAAGTTTTTAAATTCTCACTAGCCTCCATCACTCTTTTTAAAAGAAAATCTTGCCAAGAGTCTACTGGTTCTTCTTTCCATCCCCACTGATTCATTTCCATAGTTACTTTATATGTATGAATCACTTCCTGTACAAGTGTACAAAGAACATCTCTTTTATTCCCACCATCATAACTTGTGGAACCAGGAATAAATGAGTAGACTATATATCTATTGAGTGGATCAACGTACAAAAGCTTAGGAAATAGACTATCGTTTTCATAAAAATTGAGAAAATACGCTTCTTCTTCGATGACTTTTGGTCCATTCAACTTTACAACACACTGCTCTTTTCCTTCTATAAGATACAGTCTACTTGTGGTACCGCCAGTTAATTTCTTGTACTCTTTCGGGTAATTAGTAATAACTTCATTAACAACCAACTGTTCAATAATTTCTGAAATCTTCACTTTTTATCATCCTTACTTACATATCACTACTATAAATGAAACGACTTTACTATTATTTGACAAATATAAGAAAAAACCTTTAAAAATCTTTATATTATAGAAAAGGCGATCCTTATCCTTTTGAAACCGATAATGCAGCAGCTAATATTTCATCACAAATCTCATTCCAATTTGGATAATATAATGTAACCTCACTCGGTTTCACAAATATCCTTCTATTTGATTCATACTCTCCGTCAAAATCATGCACTTCTGTAATATCCATTCGATAAAACGGCTGATATCCTATCTTTGGATATAGACCATTTTCATTCCAACTCGGATTTTCACTATGGTCTACAATAATATATCCTAGTAAGGTACATTCTCCTTTCACATACCCTTCTTCCCACGCCTCCCTCTGAAAGCATTCTTCTGGTGTCTCATCCCGTTCAATATGCCCTCCTGGAAAATCCCAACTACGATTATGATGATCTATTAATACAATCTCATCTTTATAAAAACAAAAACCATGAACACTCGTAATTCCTTTATACTCTGGTAATGTATTTGCTTTTTTCCATGTTAATTTCACTTTTGATTCTCCATAGTTCGCGTATATCGTTGTCATTCTCTTCCTCCCCTTCATTGCAAAAACACCTATAAATATATGGATACCAACGATTAGATTTTCCAATCTCCCAAACCGTATATTTTCACCTTTTTCTATCAATATTTTATTCTTGCATACTAAAACCCTGCTAATTCTACATTCATTAGATACTAGAACAATACAAGAATGGTATACAGTCTTATCAAAATATGAAGTAAAGGTACCTAACAATGAATTCAATTTAGAAGAACAAAATTACCAAGATTCGTTTAAAAACCGGCCTAATTTTTCATAAATAAGGAAATAATAAAGAAAAATAATTGTAAATATAGGAGGTCTTATTTATGAAACCCGATTTTTTACAAGCCGTACATAAAGCCATTGGTAATATTGAGCATATCCACATTGAAGAAAGTGGATCAGACAGTTTACTCATTCATCATGATGATGTACAAAAATTAGAACAAGTTGCTGAGACGTTAGAAAATCAGAAATTCCATTCTACAATTAGAAACAATGGGAATACATCTTTTATTGAAGTGATAAACAGATGAAAAAAGTTCGGTTATATACCGAACTTTTTCCTACTTTTAAATCAAAACTTGTAACTCCTCTGCATATACCGCAGTTCCAGAGATTTCAATTTGTAGAGAATCATCTTCCTTGTCTTTTGTCACATAAACAGTGACGCGACCATCTTTTTTCATCTCTTGTCCCTGTTCAACAATTAATGTCAGTTCACTATCAAAATCTTGCTTCAAAAATGTAGCATAATACGCTCCCATTACACCAGAAGCAGTCCCTGTCACTGGATCTTCTATTGTCCCAGAATAAGGTGATGAAAAGTGACGACCGTGCATATGTACTGCTTCATCATAAGTTTCTAAACAGAGTGGATGAATGGAAGCCTTAGGCATTTCCTTTAGAATAGATGGGAACTCTTTATTATTTGGTTTCATTCTTGCGCAAGCAGCCAATGTTTTAATTGGTACTATTAATGTCCAAATTCCCGTACTCCCGTATACAATTGGTAATTTTTCATCTAAATCGTCTTCATGAAGACCAATGCTATGGGCTAAGTCTTCTCTAGAACCATCAAACTTTTGAAACTGTGGTACTGCTTGCCTCATTTTAATAAATGATTCTCCATTCTCATCTACGCCTATATGTACTGGTAAAATTCCTGCTTTCGTTTCTATTGTGAGATTTTGTTTTCCCTTTAGTAATCCTCTTTCATGAAGTGCATATATAGTTCCTACTGTCGCATGTCCACAAAGATTCATTTCATGTCCTGGTGTAAAATAACGGATTCTTATGTCAGCTACATCGGAAGGAAGTACAAAAGAAGTTTCGTTAAACCCTACTTTTTTTGCAATAAGCTGCATTTCATCATCAGTTAACCCTTCTGTATCTAATACAAGACCAGCTGGATTTCCCATATTCGGTTTATTACTAAATGCATCATAATGGAAAACTTTTATTTCCTTCATGTTCTCATCCCCTAAATTTATTTAAAAATTTTGCCATACAATTCTGTTTCTCTCCTCAGAATACAGCCGTTTTTCCTAACGATCGGAAAACAACATGTCCCTTTTCATGAAACACTTTGACTAGCTCAAATCCTAACCCTCGATTCCCACCGGTAATTAGTGCTTTCATGCACTCTTCTCCCCTATATATCAAATCTCTTCAGATTGATTTTTATAATATATTAAAAAATCAGTCCACTTACCATTTTCAAGGGAAAATGCTTTTCTTGTACATTCAAAAACAAATCCTGCCCTTTCCGCCAGACGAATCGATGGCTCGTTATCAACATTTATATGCAATTCAATACGGTGAAACTTAAGATGCTCAAAGAATACATCCATAGCGGCCCGTACACTTTCTACCCCATATCCCATTTTCCAGTACTGATTATGAATCGAATAGCCCATCATCGCCCACTGATAATCCATTCGTAAAATGTTAATAAGTTCGACCTTACCAACATTTGCACTATCTTCTTTACGAAAGATTCCGAAAACATACATTTCATCTCGTTTTGCTGATTCATGAAAGCCTCGTATCCACTCAGTAAACCATTCTTTTGTGGAAGATGACATATCTCGATAGCCATCATCGTACTTATACTGCGATGGTAAACGGTTATGAAATCCCTCATACCAACTGACATAATCTTCTTTTTGCAAAGGACGGATAATAAGCCTTTCTGTCTCTACTTGTAATAATGATTGTTTCATTTTATATCTCTTCCTTTATATCCAGGTACTTCCCCACATAAATCCTATTCTAAATCAACTGTCGTCATTTATTATTTAAATATTCTTTATTATTTTATATAAAATACAAAATTTAGTAAATGAATATCTTTTTTCTCCTCCAACAAGTGCTTCCATACTTGCTGATTGCTCTGCTCGTTTTTGTAAAAATTGTTGTAGTTTACTCAAAGTCAAATTTGATAACAATTATTCATTAAATAAAAATATCCCGATACCTATAAATTTTATTAAAAGTCAAGAAAATATTTAAAGTCATTTAGAATTAAACAACCGAATATAATGTCACACATTTTATGTGAAAAAAGAGAGGATAAATGAACAGGACTAAAATACCTGTATTCATCTATCCTTTTTTGTACTACAAATGACCTCGTTTACCACAACAATAATGTTGTTTATTGTTCAACTAACGCCCGTTAGCTTAACGAAAATAATCAAAACTTTTAGACTATTTTGCTCTCTGTTCCGTTTAGAATTCTCTTTATATTTTGTCGATGAAGAATGATTATTGATACGCTTATTAGTAGAGAAAGTCCTATGATAACTTTATCTTCAAATATTAGACTGTAAATAAATAATGTTATACCAGCCAACATTGAACTTAGTGATACATACTTAGTAAATAACAAAGTTAGTACAAACACAAAAAAACCAACCAAAACACCTAAAGGTGTCAAAAATAAAAAAACTCCCGTTGCTGTCGCAACAGCTTTTCCACCTTTAAAATTAGCAAATACAGAAAATATGTGTCCTAATATAGCCAATAAACCACAAGCAATAGGGTTAATCGTAGAACTAAGTATTAGTGGAAGTAAACAAGCAAGTGTACCTTTTAATATATCAGCAATTGCAACAATTACTCCTGCTTTTATACCCAACACTCTATAAGCATTAGTTGCTCCAAGATTTCCACTACCATAATCACGAATATCTTTCTTATAAAACATTTTACCAACTATTAAAGCAAATGAAATTGAGCCTATTAAATAACTTAAAATCAGAGTTAAAATGTTCAAAGTAGTATTATCTCCTCACTTAGTTTGTTATTTTAAGTATTTCTATTTGTTGTATATTTTTTCCTGTAAACCTTCTTGCGTTAAACTGCTTCGTTAGTTGAAGAATGAAGGGTGATACTTACTGTGTATCACCTACTTAAACATTTCAAAATAATTAGCCACCCATTTTGAATTATTTTCTGCAATGTAATGTTCCGCAAGGATCAGCCGTTGTGTCAATTCCTTTTTTGACAACTTCATGTATTTTCTTTGTGCATTCTCAATACTTCGATTGGGTTTTAATTTACGAAAATCTATATCCATATCAGTGTTGAGGGTAGGTTTGATATTTTTGCTATTCTCTTTCTGCTTATATGTTAAACTATGTTGTTTATAATAGTCATACAATTGTTCATTTGTCCTAATGGTATTCGGATGTATTCCTTTCCCTTCGGGATCAATTTCTTTTGAAATATCAGCTACATTTGTATATGTTACAGGTTCACCTTTCTTTACTAATAAATCAATTGCTTGTTTTCCAATCTCAACAGAACGATTACTACGTTTTTGATGACTTTCTTTTAGCCACGGTCTATCATTTATTGAATTGAATGTGTGGCTCATACTTTTGTTCCTCCCTATATTTCTCAATGAGTTCAATCTCTTTTAACTCATTCCGAGCATGTTTTCGCATTGCCTTTGCTTTCTTAACTTCTAATGGCAAGTTCATTGAGGTAAAGCGTTTTTCCATGTCTTTTGATAATTCTATTACTTCTTCTAATTCATGCTTCTTTTCAGGTTGTGGTACTTTGGCTTGACATCCCAAACATTGCATTTTAGTAGGACATACAAAGTTCGTAGTACAGGCTCCACCTAACACATTATTAAATACTCCAACTTTTTGTTTGTATTCTTCTAGTTCATTTACAAGTTCTTCACCACTTCGTAAAACAGCCTCATCTAAGTCTACATAATCCGAGATAACATCATGTAAATCACTCATAGATTGAGCAACTTGGCTTGGTGTAGGTTCTGAATAATAACCTGTAACCTCTATATCTCTTTGATGCAGTATTTTCGCTACAATGTCGATAGGTAAATTTTGTCGCTGAACTGCTTCGGTAGCGAACGCATGCCGCAGTAAATGACTTTTAATTACAACAGATTTGCCTTCCTGTGATTCAAAGATTAATCCATGAAGTAAAAATCTAATAATTGCAGAAATCGTCTTTTGTTTAAAACTTCTTTCATGATACTGAAAGAAATATGGTTTAGGTTCAGGAAATAGGTGACTTCGATCCCCGCGATAAATAACACTTGGTATTTTATCAGTACCATAATGCTCCTTTAAAAGTTTTGCTACCAATTGAATTAACTTCATCGTTTGTTCGCTAATATAAAAGGGTTCTACTTTATCTCGACCTTTTGGAATAGCGTAAAAGGAAAATTTCAATTTGTCATCAACTTTAACTTTTCGAATACATTCCCTAGTATTACTAATCTGCAATAATTCATTTAGTCTTGCACCAGTTGTAGTGAAAATGTCTACAGCTAATAAACCGAAGGTTACTGATGCATACAACGGTTCTACATCCAACAAAGTTCCTTTTGCTATATTTTTGTTGAGAGAAACAAATCTACTTGGTAAAATTATTCCTCTATGTTCTGAATCAAATGGTCGTGGATTTTCTTTTAAACCTTCGTCACCATATCCCCATGAATATAACAACTCTCGTTTATGTTGTATTTCTTCATCACTTGCATTTTGGTACCATATACCAATAACACCTTTTTCAAAGAGTTCCATAAACCAAAGACCTTCGGCTTCTTCATCATCAACTAATCGCTCCGCTTTTATAAATTCAACAAGGTATTGATTGTTTTCCTCTGAATAAACACCAGTACATTTGTAGGCTGATTTCAACGATGAAGCAGTGTAATGTCCTTGGTGATTCAAAACAAACGAAGGCTTGTCTTAGTCGGTTTATCTGATTCCATCTGAAATGTCCTTCAGCTCTTATTTGAGGGAGTAAAGGCACAATTACATCTGTTTCACTCTTTCGAGTGTTTTGAGACTGTTCCTTAGCTGATTTAGAAAAAGAGAAATCACTTGAATCGTAAGATGGCATAGGGAATAAGAATTGCTCAAAATAAGACTGCTGGGCACTGTTTAATTTTGTTGTTATCCATTTCTTTTTTTTATAACAAACAGCTGTATACGAGTTTAATAACTCTTTTCTCTTACTATCCGAATGTTCTTGATAATAGGAACCTTTTAAGTAATCATACATATGAATTTCAACTTCAAACTCTGACATTTTTTTAAACTTGAAAACACCAAATATATCAATTAATCTTGGATGGATTGTGGAAGAAAATCTACTAATGGTTCTTACATCTGCATTATGATCGGCATAAACTAAAATAGAAAGTAATAAATGATTATTCCAAGGCTTTTCTGCTGCATTACGAAAATAGTAATTCATATTACTTTCATGAACCTTATCTAAAAGAAATTTTCCTCTTGCGTCTTGCAAATGGAGAATTTGTTCATCAACTATACCCGATAATTGTACATAAAATGGGGATTCTGGCTTAGCAGTTAATACGGTCAGTGTAATCACTCCAATCCATCAAATAATTCTTGAATTTCATCATCTATCTCAATACCATCAAAGCTATTTTTAATAACTGTTAAGTTAGATTTCTTCTTAGGTTTGTTTTTCTTTTGCTCCATGTATTCTTTTTCTTTTTGTGCCATACTCTCCATCATTCCATCATGGGCTTTACGATGGCTTTCTTCGTCAAAGTAATGCTCATATACCTCAATGGTTTTTTCATCTTTCCATTTAATATATTTAATGAGTTCCTTTTTCTTTTGCTGGATTTCAGCTTCTGTTTTAGAAGTATTATAGATTTCACGTAATCTTGACGTAACAAACCAATGTCTTGTCTTATGTGGATTTAACTTTATCTCACATTCCTTCATTGCATTGTCCCAATGGTAATACCAGGCTGGATAGGATAAAGGTGTTCCAAGTTCCGTAAGGAACATAGGAGCTTCATCCGGTAAATCATCAAATTTACGTTGTAACTCGTCAAATTGCTTACGTTCTTTATTGATGTATTGCATAAGTAGTTTAACTGAATCTTTACTAAACCGTAAAAATTTAACCCTTTTTTCATGGCTTCCTTTATTAAATGTACTAGCCTCTTGAAGTGATTTACGTGATCGATAATCTCCAATCGTCAATCCAATCACTTCTGATGCTCTCGCTCCTGTTTCAAATAGCATACGAGCAATCACTACTTCTCTTAATGACCAATTCACTTTTTTACCTGCTTGATAAACTTGATAGGGAAGGTGAATATCACCAATGATTTCAGGTTGCCATTCTTCATTAATTAATTTGAAATACGAATCCGTTAACCTTCTGTGTTGTGTAGCATCCTCTGTTCCTGCTTCTGATGGCATACGTGGCTTGTCATTCCTGACACCTTCGGTATGCCCCTTATAATCATTTAAAATCGCATATGAATCTATTAAAGGGTTTGAATGATTATATTGCTTTAATCGAATAAGAGACTTATAGAATGACTTTAATGCAGAAAGGAAACGATTAACTGTATTCGGACTTTTATTTGTTCGATTCACAAAACGGAATGTATCATTTTCTCTAACCTTACAGGCCATTTCATTCATAAGGTGATCTTCAATGGCTATTCGTATAATGTCAGGCGAATCATCCCATTTAACCTTTTTTCCTTGATAGTTACTAAATTGATCTAACCATGTAAAAAAGGGAAGAAGGCATTGAACATACGAAAGAGCTGAACTTTTATCAATTCTTCCAATACAATCATGATAATGCTCTGTTAAAGGGAGAAATGGTTGGTTTTGATTATCAAATACCAACAGTTCAAAACGACTTTCAATCCCCTCAGGGCAATAAAAATACGAGTATTTAGACATGGAGAAACTTTTCCTTTCTCTTCGTTATTCTTCAAGCCAATTATAGTAAGGGATCTTTGGAGATGTTTGTGTTTTCTCTCTACCGAATCTTTCTTCAAATTCTTGTGGTGTTAAATCGTAAACCCCTTTACTTCTTTCTCTCCTGGCTAATTTAATTGGAGTAGAAGTTGGTGTCCAATTTTCCCGTATCGCCTTTCGAATGAACCCGTCAGGGTTTTTAACTTTGGTAGTGGATTGCTGCATAATTAGCAGTATTTCTAAAGTTCTTTTGATTCCAACAACAGATAAAACAGATAAAATTTCATCAGTAGGAGAAGTAAGAGTAACGGCCTGGTAAGCTAATTTAACTAACTCTGGTTCATCAGCCTCCAATTTCACTTCATTATTATCTTGTTCATGTTTGTTAACTGGAATCGTTTTGTTTAGGTTTAGTAAATCCGATTCAACAATCCTCCAACCTTCTTTGTCACTATTTCTGTAAGAGTTAGGTAATTTACCCGAACGGATCCAACGTTTAATAGTTTCTTCATGCTTGTCTAGGAGGTTAGCAACTTCTTTAACAGTGTATTCTTTCAATACCCACACCACCTACTATAGAATATAAGTTCTCGGAATGTATGTTCTTGTTTTTAATGTAGCACAAAATGTTGTAGCATTTCCATGATTTTCTATAACTTTGTTGTAGTAGTAAATGAGGTCATTTAAGTGGTCTAATAATTAAAAAAGTACACCACTAATATATAAGTGATGTACTAATTTTTATATTATGTGTGACATTAAAGACAAGTTAGTATTATCTTAATAAATACATACATTCACTTGTCTTTAATTTTACATAGTAAGGATCGGGATATTTTTAAATCATATATAAAGATTACTTTTATTCATAATATATTTAACATACTGGTCTGCACTTCTCTCGATATCTTCATCCTTTAGTTGATACTCTGCTCCATACAACATAAATGTTGGTATGAACTTCATCCCTGTATATAGACAAGTTGCCTGAAATGGCTTTGTTAGTTCGTTCATTGTAAGCCCATCTTTATACTGCGTTTCTAATCCCCCTATAGAAATCGCCAAACCAAATTCTTTATTACGCACTTTATCTCCTGTAGAACCATACACAAAACCGTACGTCAGCACATCATCAAACCACTTCTTTAGTAATGGTGGTGAACTATACCAATAGAACGGAAACTGAAATATGTAACGATCGTGTTCTAATAATAGCCTTTGCTCATACTCAATATCAAATTCCCAATTAGGAGCTGCTTTATACAATTCATGCACTGTTATCTCATCAGAATACTTTTTTAATTCTTCTACCCATCTTTTATTAATCCGTGACTCTTCAATATTAGGATGTGCTACAATTACAAGTGTTTTCATCAATTATCTTCTCCCTTATGAAAAATGAAATCCTTTAGTATTAGTTACATATAATTGAAAAGTACGTACTTTTAGGTGCTATAGGAACCTGAAAGTACCTATGGAGGTGTCATATGAAGATGAATCATAACTTTCCTATTGCTACTACTCTTGAAGTCCTCGGAGGAAAATGGAAGAGTAGTATTTTATGCATTCTTATGAATGGAACGAAGAGGACACACGAACTGAAACGTGCGATCCCAGATATTACACAAAAAGTTCTGACGCAACAGCTGCGACAACTTGAAGCTGATGGAATTATCCATCGTACTGTATATCAAGAAGTTCCACCAAGAGTTGAGTACACAATAAGTGAATACGGAAAATCTTTAATTCAAATTATGAATGAAATGTGTGAATGGGGAAAAGATCATCAAGTCAAAAAATCAACAAAGTGAAAAAAGATTATGTCAAAGAAAATGTCAATTTTTTTGGCATTTATTGATTTCTATTTGTTTTATAAAGGAGTTTCTTCTATAATTTGATGTGTTAGGTGTAAACCAACTCGCTTAAGTGAGCGAAGTTTGATCCACTTTTTTAAGTTTTGTATGATGGCCGTCATCAAAGCTTGTGCTTTAACTTTTTGAACTCCACGGTATCGTGCATAGCGCAAACCGTGGAGTTCTTTACTATGTGCGAAACTCAGTTCCACCGTAGATGGACGAACAGAACGGGGAATTTTCCCTCTCATAGACAAGCGCCGCTCTCTTAAGTGATCATAAATTTCTTGATGAATCGAAATTCGTAATACACGATCTTGATTTTCTTTGTTCGCAAATGGACAGGCCTGACAGCTCTCTTTAAGTAGCTTGAATTCATGATAACCTTGACGATTTGTTGTTTTATAATAAAATGGTACACCGCAAGGACAGGCATAGAGGTCCTCATTTACTTGTTTAAAGTGATAGCGACGACACTTCGGATGTTCTTTTGTCGTGAATCGGCGATAAGATATATAGACAAAGAAGTGACGGTGAAATAGCCTGCGCGCGAGGTAGGCGTTGTAGTATCCTGAATCAAGGGCGATTTCTCCCGCATACTTTCCAAATAATTGTTTTAACCATTCAATTTGTTCAATTAACTTGCGATGTCCTGGAACATTCGCAGCGGTGATATCTGTGGCAATGATAAAATTATGAAATGAATCGACTACTCGATGTTCAAAATAGGCAAATCGTCCTCGTTGGTCGTGTTTGACAGATAGACGTGCGTCAGGATCTACTGAACTAATATTTGTCTGTTTTTCTTCTATTTTTGAACGCTTCGCTGGTAGAGGTTTTTTCCACGACGTAAACGGTGATCATTAATAATCGCTAAATCTTTATCGTTTTCTTCTATTACTTTCTCCTCTATCAAGATTTCGCGGATACGTTTATTTGCATTCGCTTTTAATTCGATTTCATCCGCCACCCATGTTTCGTTCGCAATAAACCCTTCTTGATGAATCAAGCGAAGACAATGCTGAAAAAGCTCCTCCCAAAACGTCGTGTTTCGTAAACGCTGCGAAAGAAACTTCGAGATAGTTGAGTGATCTGGAACTTTCTCTTTTGGAGAAATGCCTAAAAACCAACGATATGTCGCATTCTGTTTTACCTGATTACATGTAAAACGAACCGAACAAAAACCCTCTAAATATTGAATCAATAATTTTTTTATTAACATAATTGGATCTCTCGTTTGGCGACCAATACGATGAGGATAGAATACTTCTAACTGCCTTGCCACAAAATCCCAATCCATTACTTGATCTATTTTTACTAAATGATGCGAAGCATCATACATCATTTCATAGTACTTTCGATTTGCTTCAACTTTTTTCATGGAATATGTAACATACATAAAAACTCTCCTCGCTTCATTTCATTCACGAGGAGAGTTTATCGGAATTTTTAGTTTTTGTCTATTGACTAGATTGTTTTTCAACAGTATGAAAGAAATCTCCTATAAAGACAAAATCCATTAATCTTTTTATACTGAAATTCCATATCTCTTTACTAAGCCGCTACAATATAAATATCATTCACTTTTTTCTTTCAAAATCGTTACTAACTGCTTTAGATACATAATCATTTACTTTTGAACAATATTCTTCTAAGGTTAGATTTTTTTCTTTTAGATAAATTGCAACTTCTTTACCTACATAACGATAATGCCATGGTTCATATTTAATACCAGTAATCTTCTCTTTACCTTTTGGGTAACGAAGAATAAATCCATAATTTGCTGCATGTTTATCTAGCCATCTGAAAGCATCAGTTGTATCAAAACGATCAATCAATTCCTCCACATTTTTTTGCCATTCCACTGAAATAATATCCAAAGCCAGTCCGGTATGATGTTCACTTGCACCAGGATACTGAACGTACTCCAATACTTTCCTAACTACGCCTTCATTTGAAAAACCCTGGGATTTATATAAATTTACAGATGCATTATAATAAGATTTTTGTAACTTTATTGTACGATAGCTTGATCGTAAGTACAGGTTAATCCCTTCTTTGTTTGCGGCTGTAACCATATCTTGGTAATCACTTGAGATTCGTCTATCAATTTTCATGTTTTGATGTGCATTTTTAGTAATACTTGCTAATTCTATATTTAGTTCCTCTGATAAAATATGATCTCTATTTACTAAGATAATTCGCCAATCATTGGGATTAGAAATAGGTAAATCAGATTTTTTATCAACTTTATTTTCGTCTCGCCCTTCAGCTTTGTTATTATTTTTTTTGTACTCACTGCAAGCTACTAAACTAATAAATATTACGAATATAAGCCCTAAGATTGTTACTTTACTCAATTTCATATAATTTATTCTCCTTTATACCAATCGCCCAATATTGATTTAGGGATTTTTTTGAAATCCTCTAAAGTAACTGGACCATCAAATTTGTTGATTCCATGTTGTTTTGAAGATTCCTCAGAATACTTTTCCAAAAAGTTAATTTTAAAGTTCTTCTTACCATTCTATAAAAGATTGATTTGAAGTTACAATGAGTGCGCCTCCTTGTTCATATCGCTTTGAAATGATTTGAAAGAAAATATTGGCACTTAATTCATCAAAGGGAAAATAGCCTAGTTCGTCAATGATAAGAAGATCTGGACGGCTCCAACGTTTGATTACTCGGTTCAATAGTTCCTTGGTATGGGCCTTACACTCATTAATAGAATCATCGGCCCGTAGAAAAAGTGCTGTATAACCTTTCATGATAGCTTCGCTTGAAAATGCAATTGATAAATGTGTTTTCCCAACTCCTGGCGGACCTAAAAGTAGGACATTTTCCCCATTATTAATAAAACGACATGTTAATACTTCTTTCACCTGCTTTTCACTTTTCACTATAGTGAACCATTCATTTTTACTTTCCTTACGTCTTCTAAAGCGAATTGCATGAAAGAAAATATAATTAATAAAAAAACCCCTCGCTATATCTAACGAGGGAAAAGAGTGTAAGGACAGGTAGGGGAAATTGAAAAAAATATCAATAATCATCCTGTCTCTTATATAATCTCATAAATTTTAATTTTACAATACAACAAAAAGTTCCCTTGACAAGAGAAAAAACATCAGACCATTTCGATGGTATTAGAATATACTTTTCAGCGATGTTGTTAGTATGTAATAAGTTCACACCTCTTTTTTCTCATAGCTTTTGTATCCACATTCCTTAATTCGTGAAATGCTCTTTTAGGGTAGCGAATATTTAATTACACCATTCTTTTGGATTAAAACCATCAAGGTAACAATAAAAAGATATGCACTCCTCTCCCGCCATTATATTACAAAATAAGATTAAAGAACTCTTTTCCAAATTGAGCTGAGCATTTACCTTAAAGATATCGCATGTACCCACAGCCATATTAACATGCCGCTTTTAAAAAATATAAATAATTCTTAAAGATTTAACATATCTTTTTAAACTTGATATTCCAAGGTTCCATAGATATCCTTTTGTCTCTTAATAAAAGGATATAAATTTAGAACTCTAAAAATTCCCCTTTATAAAAGGAAGGCGTCTTCTGTCGGAAAAAGATAAAATATTCTTTTTCGTTTTTATACCTTATATTTATACACGTACAGCTGTACCGCTTACCGCCACCATTAACATTCCATCACGAACAGAAGCAAAATATTTGTTAGTTGTTGTTTGGGAAATTGTCACAGACTTAATCAAGTCAAAAAATTGTCTATGCTGCTTAATTCTTACTAGTGTCTTTAGTTTTCATCAGTTAATTTTGTTACAACTGGATCAATTGCATTTGTTAAAAAGGGACCTATTTTTTCTGTTTTATTAGCAGAAACTCTTATCTGCTCACCTACTTTATATTTTTGATTTGCTTTATTTTCAAATAATAAAAATTTATTTTGACTTACTAAATTGATAAAATCTTTCCGTTTATCCGAAAATTCTATAGCTTCTTCTTTTGTTTCAACATCAACTACTTCTATTCTTTTACTATTTTTATGAATACCTACTACATAACCAGTTAAATTTAATTTTTTTTCTTGAAATGAATTATCTATTTTTTCAATTTCATTAGTAGCAGCTTTTGTCTGTGTTATCTCTAAACCCGATAAGCTTGTTCCTACAATCCCTGTTCCTATTGCCCCTATTATAATATATTTTTTTATCACAATATCAACTCCATTCAAATAAATAAATACAAATTATACTTTTAAATATACATTTAATTTCTGGGTGTGCAAAATAAAAAGATCCATCTTCTCGCTGCACTCATTATATTTACATACAATATTTTTTTCAAGTGCTTTTTTTATGATTTTAATTTCCATCCAAATAGAATATATTCGTCTAAATTAAATAAACATTTGCACTATAAACACCTTGATTATAGTGCAAATGTTTATTTAAAATACAAATTTAAAATACTTGTTTATTCTTTTCTTTCATGATTTAATGTTATTTGTACATTTATCATTAATTGGAGGGTGACTGCATTTGATTAAAAAATTGCAGCCTTAACTATGTATTGACCATTTTAGTAGTTGCGGGTACCGCATTTATTGGTAACTTCGCACAAGCAGCCACCGAAATATAAATGATTTCCAAAAGGTCCATAATTAAACAAAGATAATTTATCAAATTAAGGAGGTATACAATGGAAAGAGATGTTAATCGTAAAATCGGTATATTGAAAATATTAGGTAAGGAAAAAAGATGGTTTACTATTTTGGAGCTCGAACAGAAACTGAAATGTTCTAATAAAACAATTCGAAAAGATATAGCTATTATTAATGATGTCCTATCACCAAACTCTATGATCTGTTCCATGAAGGGACAAGGTATCAAGCTATATTTAGCACCCCATCAATCCATTTCTGAAATTACTTCTAAATTTTTCAAACAATCTCTCACATTTCTTACCATTCAACAATTATTAGAAGAGGATTTCAATACCATTACATCGCTTTCAGAAAAGTTATATGTCCCGCTGTCGTTAATGAATAAAGTATTGAAAAGGGTTGAAAATCATATAGGGAAGTTTGGGTTATCTCTTGAGAAGAGACCTTTAAGAATAGTAGGAGATGAATTACAAGTTCTAATCATGTTTTCTGACCTGTATTTAGAAGCATTTGTGGGAGAGGAATGGCCGTTTACAAACTATAAGAAAGAAGTATTTGAACAATATATTTCCTATGTCGAAGAAAAGTTAGGTATTACACTCTTCATCAGTGATAGACGAAGATTAATCCTTTTTATGGCCATTGTTCTGAAACGAAAAAAACAAGGATATCACTTTAAGTTAGATGAAAAAATTATTAAAGGTAATGTATCATCTCTATATTATAAAAAAATATTCGAAATGTGTGAGAAGGAACCATTTGAAGAAGATATACTTCGGACAATTGAAGAGAGAGTTCTTTTCGTAATCGCAATCAAAATAGCTAGATATAAAGTAAACGATCCAGAAAAGTCTAGAAAGGAAGAACTCATGCATTATAAAGAAGGAAAAATAATTGCTTATCTTCCTGTTAATCGTTTTATACATTTATTAGAACAAACGGTAGGAATAGAATTAGCGACTGACGATGAATTTATTTATGGGATGATTGAATACAGTAGACGATTAGTCTATAAATTGAAATTTATGTCTAATCTAAAGCGACCTAAAAAAAGTACGACTACCTATATAAAGGAACAGTATAATACAACATTTCGTTTAGTCGAAAAAGCATTTAACACATGGGGTGAGACACTCCGTCTGGATCCTATCCCTGAAGAAGAAATAGCAAAAGTAACTATGCGCATAATCGCTAAACAGGTACAGAATCATATGGAACATAAACGTGCGTTACTAATTACAGATGCAGGAGCAAGTTGGAAATCATATATGAAAAGTGTATTGATAAAAAGATTTGGGAAGAAATTGAAGATTGAAGATGAGGTGTACGGTTCTGATTTAGAAGAAAATGCGAAGCATATGGATATTGATTTTATTGTTACTACAGTTCCTCTTTATGTTGACTCAAAACCACTTGTTTGTGTATCTACAATACTTCAAGAACGAGATTTCAAGGAAATTGAAGCGTTGTTACACTAATTATATGGTTCTACTGTAACTTTTTCTAAATTAAACTACACTCTAGAAAAAAGGACGAGAAGACTAACAACTGAGATATTTTAAAGAAAAACAGTTCAAGAAAAATAGTTTCTTGGTAGTCGTTTCCTACTTTGCTTTTCTTTAAATTATCACGATATACTTGAAATACTAAACGAACGTGGAATTACGGTTCATCCAACAACCATCATGCGCTAGTTTCATGAATATGGCAACCTAACTTATCAAATTAAAAAAAAGAAAATAAAACGATTACTCTTTTTGTGTTTATCAAAAACGTACTTTTCTATTTTTAAACGTTCCAAAACCTTTACCTTTCGGGATACTTTATAGGTTATTTCGTGCAATCCTATTTCTTTTATTATTAATTGAGTCCATAAAATTTTAAAAATAAGAAAGAATCCGCCTTAAATAAGATAGCTTTTTATCGCTTCAAAATTTTATGGATTTATCATAAATAATGATACTTACTTCCAAAGTATCTATTTAATCCATGTATAATTTTCAACTGAAAATCAGCACGCCAAATTTAATAAAATGCATTTTCATAGTTAGGAAAGTGAATAACAACCGTAGAAAATAGAGGGTTTTCTATATTTATCATTCAGTCTATATAAATATTTATTCGAATTTTATTAAAAACAACATAAAACGTTAGTTTAAAGTCGCATCCATTGGGATGCTTTTTATTTTGGAGGTAAGATTTTTTCAAAAGGAAATTGCTATAGAATAGAGTGTTAAATAATAAATCTCAAGAATCTATTGAACAGGAATTGTTTGAATTTAAAACAATTGAGAATCAGAACATAAACAAACTTAAATCCCCCATTGACTCTGAACTACATCTTGAATTGACGTCCCCCCTGTATTTGATGTAGTGAAGGTGAAAAATGGATTTCAACGTGGGTTGTTTATGGTTTAACACATATTGCTCAAATCGTTCGAGTGATGGCTGAAGGGTACAGAGCAGATGTTAAGCTGTGGATTACATATTTAGGTATATAAAAAAAGGACTAATAAAAATCGCTAATTTACAAATTCCCTTTTTGTTGTGTCGGTCGTAATATTTTTTTACAACTTCACTATTAATTTCTTCTTTTGTTTCGCTTTGTAACGGAGTATTTTTTATTATAGGGGATTACCACACATCCATCAACCTAGTGAATTTAAATATCTCCAAAAAGAAAAATTATTCCTCAATATGTGATAAAAAAGGATAGATAAAGTCATAATACCTTTTATATAATAAAAATACTTACGCTTCCTCCTTAAAAATAGAAATTCTATTTTTATTTTTAGATAACGTATATTTCTTGCATCACAAAAATCCCAATTAGGGTGCGGTTTATTTTAAAGGTGGTAAACGTATCATCTTATGCAAACTTTAGGACATGAAAATATTAAATAAAAAACGACTACAACCAATAGTTTTCACAATTAAGACTTGTTGTTCTTGATTTGAGTAGATACGAAATTTATACGCCTTATTGATTAACATGAATTGCACCTCGCTTTCTTGTATGGTTTCTTTATTATACAAAAAACATAGGCTTCTGTCGGAAAAAGATAAAACTATATAGAAGAAATCGAAAAATGATAAAAAGTCCGTTTCCAAAGGGAGTTTTAGGGGTTGTGGGATAGTGGATGTATAGATACTATGTATTTAAAGAAAATATAATATTAGAAGTATTTCTTGGGATAGTTAGTTTATAAATATGTCACTAAGGACATGGCTAATTTAACCTTTTATATTAAGTATTTAATTAGTAGTGGCTGTTACTATTAAAGTTGGATGTATAAGAAGAAAGCAAAAAACTATTAACATGATAATTGGAAAAATTCCATATATAACTTAATTATTTCAAGGGGAATTATTCCTCTGAAAAATCTGTCATTTATCTTGTATATCTAAAAGAAAATAATAAAGAACGAACAATTTGAAAATGGAAATAAAAATCATTCCATACATTCTATACGGAATGATACTCTTTCGAACTATCAAAATATCGTAACGATGAAATGAAATTTAAAAATTAGTTAATCTCACTATATAAATCCAATTAGTTAGCCTCCCCTTCTTTAAACAAGTTCTAGAGTCTGTTTGGTTCTGTTGCAAAAATTAAATTACACTTTAGAAAAAAAGAATAAAGAAACTAACAACTGGGTACTCTAAAGGAAAACCATTCAAGAAAGATATTATTTTTGTAGCCGTAAGCTATCGCGATGCATCTGAAATACTGAAGAAACGCATGATTGTGGTTCATCCAACAACCATCATGCGCTAGTTTCATGAATATGACAATCTGACTTATCAAATTTGAAAGAAGAAAAATAAAACGACGTGTTTATCCTGGCATTTAGATGAAACCTAATGGAATAAGATCATTGACATGTAAAACATCGTTTTTCCAGGTCTTCAGCATCTTCACTATTCTTCTCGTACAATAAGAAGAATAGAAACCACTCATGCCCTATATAAACAAAAAGTTTTTTGCATAGGATAAATTGCATAAATTAATCACTGTTGCAAAAAGATTGAAAATTTTTAGCCAAGTCATCTAAACTGCAAAAACTTTGTAACAGAACTGATTTCATAATAGTTATTTAAAGATCCAAATTGTCTAACCATATTCTTTTCGATTTATAAAAGGTCATCATAAGATTTTCAGACTCACACCTACTCAAGAGAATACCCGTCCAACATTCTACATTTTTTTAATACTTGTTAGTGCTAATATGATGCTATTAATTATATCTTCTATTGTCCAATCCTCATATACATCAGTAGACTCAATAGGATCAATAGAACCAATGAATTTTTTTAATTTTGGAACTAAAACCATGGACGTTATCCAATGTATTGTATGGTTTACAGAAAAAAAATAAAAAACTCCTTGTTTTTTCCCCTCTATTAAAATGTCTCTCAATTGTTCAAAAATTCCTATTATATATGGCTTAATCATTTCTAATCTTGGACTTTGTTTAATAATCTCGTGATACGATAACGTTCCAATCTCCGGATGTTGCTTTGTATGTGTAATGAGAGCCGTCAAAAAATCTCTAAGGGCATCTAAAGGATTAAATTGATTTACCTCTAAAAAATTGGGTAACTCTTGAGAAAGACCATATTTTTTAAAGACCTCATAATAGAGATTTTCTTTCCCGTTAAAATAATATGAAGCCATAGCAACATTTACTTTTGCTTCCTTTGCAATCTCCTGTATACTAGTACCTTCATACCCATGTTCTCCAAATTTTTTTTTTGCAGCTTCTAAAATATTTTCAATTGTTTGTTCTCGATATTTTGCCATTTGATGCACCTCAAATACTAAATAGTTTGTGTTAAGAATGAAAATCCCTTTTACCTGGTACCTTTTCATCCTTACACAAATTTAATTATATATTTAAAATATAAATTCCACAATGTAGAGTTTCATCGATTTCTTCACTTTTCCCGTACAAAACATTCCTCCTACATATAAATAATCTACAACTCAAAAAAATTCATTTCTGTTGCAAAGTTTTAAAAAACATAGAGCTGTTTACAAAATGTGGTTACAGTTTAGGCAGTTACGAATAATTGCTGTAATTCATTGTACGTCGAAAAAACGAAGTTTGGTTGTTGCCAACTTCGTTTTTGTTTATATAAGGCATGAATGGTTTCGATTCCTTTCAAAGTACGTGAAGCATGGCGAAGATTTTGAAATCCTGCGAATTTGACAAAACGCCGTTTTACATGTCTATGATCTTGTTATATCAGATTATTAAAATGTTTGATAGTGCAATGATTTGTACGTTTATAAAATCCATTTTTCTTTAACCTTTTAAATGCACAAAGTAGCGCTGGTGCTTTATCTGTTGTAAGAACCGTTGGTTCTCCAAATGTTTTCACTAATCGTTTCATAAAGGTATAAGCAGCCTTGACGTCTCGTTTTTTACGAAGTTGAATATCCAATGTGTAGCCATCTTTATCAATCGCACGATAAAGATATCGCCATTCTCCTTTCACTTTGATATAGGTTTCATCCAAATGCCAAGATGACCGTGTAGATTTGTTTTTCTTTTTCCAGATCTGATAGATGAGATTACCATATTCATGAACCCAACGCATGATGGTTGTTGGATGAATTGATACACCACGTTCCTTCAGGATTTCAGATACATCTCGATAACTTAAAGAAAAACGACAGTAGTAGCCGTCGGCTACTACTGTCGTTTTTCTTATATGTTAACTTCGCTTAGGAAACTTTGCAACAGAACCAATCACCACTTGTTATTAAAGATCTCGCATTAAGATTCCAACCACGCCTTTCGGTGAAGAACCTTTTTTATTCAAAATATATTTGGCGTTAAAATGCTAACGTAATTTCTCATTTATCGTTCTCGCCATCATAGTCGCAAACTGTTCTCGTGTTAACGGATCCTCTGGTCCGAACATTCCATTACCATATCCAACCACAATACCATTTTTAGCTAATGATTGAATGTACGAATGTGCCCAATAACCTTTTGGAACATCTGAAAATTCTTCGCTGTGTGTCCCTTTTAAATTATAGTTACTAGTTAAAATAGTTGCCATTTCAGCACGGGTTAACACGCCATTTGGATCGAAATATTTTTGGCCATTGTCGTTTACTTTGCCTTTAACAATACCTAATTCAACTGCTTTTGCAATTTCTTTGTACCAATAAGTACTAGGATTTACGTCGATAAAATTAGGATTGGATACATTCGATAAATCTTTAATGCCTTTTTCGTTCAAAATCATCAAAATGGCTTGTACACGAGTGAGTCCGTCTTCTGGTTTGAATGTCCCGTCTGGGAAGCCTGAAATAATTTTCTTTTCAGCTAGAAAATTAATATAAGTCAAAGCCCAGTGGTTAGTAGGTACATCTTTAAATTTCGTTTTTGGCCCAGGCTTAGGTTCAGGCGTAGAAACCGGAACTATGTCACTTTCGTTATGAAGGCGGTCTACTGCTGAAATTGCGTATGTGTAGTCACTACTGTTCGTTACTGCCCTGTCTACATATGATTGTGCCTTTGAACCGTTGTTGCGAATCGTTGTGACAATCGCAGATGAGCTGTTTCCGTCGATTTGTTGTCCTTTGTTAAAACGATAGACAACGAAATAGGCTACGTCATTACCAGCATTGTTATTCCATGAAATTGTTGCGCCATTAGAGCCGTCTGTCACAGAAATTTCAGAAGGATTACTTGGTGCAGAATTATCTAACCAAGGCATAGTTGGAACTAATGCTGAATATTTGTAAGCATTTGCTCGTAGTTGTTCTTTAATACCTAGTTTATTTTTTTTCAAATCCGTGTAACTAAAGAAGATACTTCCTTTTATATTTGAAAGTGTTGAGTTAAGAGCCAATTGATTGTTCGTCTCAGCCGGATTCTCCCAGGCCTTGTCCGAATCGTTATTAATCTTGTAAGCAGCTTGTCCAATGTATAGGTGTGCGTTCTTTCCTTGTGCTTCGTTGTTCCACCATTTTGTTAGTACGTCATAGTTTGCGGCTTTATGGCCAATGCTCCAATAAACTTGTGGTGTTAAATAGTCCACCCATTCTTTATGCAACCATAATCGTGAATCCGCATAAATCGCGTCATAAGCGGATAAGCCCTTTGTCGCGGAACCTTGTATGTCATTCTGTTGATTTCTCCAAATACCGAATGGGCTAATTCCGAATTTTACGTAAGATTTTGTTTGTTTAATACTTGTCGATAAATCGCGTACGAGTGTGTTTACGTTCTCGCGTCTCCAATCGTCTTTATTTTTACCTTCTCCGTATGTTTCGTAAGCTGTTGCATCATTGAAATTTTTCGCATCTGAGTATGGGTAGAAATAATCATCCATATGAATTGCGTCTACATCATAGTTTTGGACAATTTCGAGAGTGGTATTTTTGATATAGTCTCTAACAGCTGGGATACCAGGGTTATAGAGTAGTTGCTTACCGTGCTTAACAACCCAATCAGGGTTTTGTTTAGCAGGGTGATTTGCAGCTAGTTTATTTACATCTTGGTGACTTGTTGTAATGCGATATGGATTCAACCATGCGTGGAATTCTAAGTTGCGCTTATGCGCTTCTTCTACCATGAATGCTAGTGGGTCATAGCCTGGGTCTTTTCCTTGTGTACCTGTTAAATACTCCGACCATGGGCTATATTTTGATGGGTAAAATGCATCGCTAGTTGGCCTTACTTGCACAACAACAGCATTCATTCCCATGGATTTAACATCATCTAAGATATTAATAAACTGTTTCTTTTGTTCGTCAGCGCTTGCACCTTTCACTGGCCAATCTATATTAAACACAGTTGCAATCCAGACGGCACGTAGTTCGCGCTTTTTATGTTGGGTTTGTTGTTCTGCTGCTTCTGTGCTTGACGCAGGTATGATAAGTGCCAGAAACAAAATAGGAATGAGTATGCTCTGGACTATTACTTTTTTTATAAACATATTTATTTCCTTTCTCTCTTTACGATATAACAACTAGTAGTTTTTTTGTTTTCTAGAATGAAAAGGTTATATATTCCTGATGCTATCATGACATTTTATATGTTTTCCATCACAATTTTCTCATTTGGTGCTTCTACTAAGTCAGGAGAAACCTCTTCTAATTTCCCATCTTTCTCTGTATGAATCGGTTCTGTATATACCTTTTTCGTAAAAGTACTATCATTATTATTGAAAACTTTTTCAGTTTCCATTTTCTCTTCCACAACCTCAGTCGGATTCTCCTGGACATTTCCCCTCTGTTTCTTTATCTGAATCGGATGTGGGTCAGGCAATCGCTTTTCCTCTTTCTCCTCCACTTGTGAAGTTTGTTCTGAATTTGGAGACGGCGTAAACAGGGGGCTCGTCCATCCCAATTCATTCATTGGGATGGACGATACAAGTAATGTCAGTACCATGAGTTTTATAAAATACCCAAACCATCGCCTATTTTTACATGTTGTTTTTTCATGGATTCACCTCTTAGGAAATTTAGTTTGAGGGGATAGTACCAAAAAACAAGCAAAAGTAGATGAAAATAACTTGGCTTCCTACCAATCTAGAGATACACGTATAAGGCATTTACATAGAAATTGAAAATACATCTGTTAAAAAAGGAGAGGGCTTGTGTATCGCCAGTATTCGCATGGAAACAAGATTATAAGGAACAAATTAATACATCTTTTCCTGAATTCCCCTCACTAAAATTGCCACCATACAAATCCCCCTCCAAAGAACATTAGTTCATATTTTTATTTTCTCATAAAGCGAAGTTTATCAACACCATATTTTCTTCTTTTGATAAAGGTAAAAAATACAGTGGTTTGTGCTATCCACAGAATGATATAGTTTTCAAGAAGGTATTTTATTTTGTATAGGCATTATGTCATTGTAGCGTAAGTTAAGACTTCTTAATCAAGTCGCACAAGAGCAGACACTCGAAAGAGTGTCTGCTCTTTGCATATCATGTTACAGTCCCATTCACGGACCTTTAGCTCAGCTGATTAGAGCTAGAGCAGACGGCTCATAACCGTCCTGCCGAAGGTTCAAGTCCTACAAGGTCCATAAAATAATAGAAGCAATACAAAGAAGGTTAAACACCGAAAAAGAAACAACAGAAATCCCAAAATAAAGTTCAAAATACAAAAAATACAGAGGAAAAGTTTCAATGAGATCATAAAAAAGGAGTTCTTATGAAGAGATTCAAAGAATATGACCTGGCCTATATTTGCTACTACTCTGAGAGAATAGAATTATCAGCCATTGCTGCAAGATTTTCACAGCCAGTGTCAACTCAGGTAATAAATCATATGGTTCAAGAATTAAAACAGAAAGAGTTGTTTCACTTCTACAAGACAACGTATGAAGAATTGTTAGAAGAACTGCCTTAAGTACATGGGTTCTGTTGCAAAGTTTGAAAAAACATAGACCCGCTTGCAAAATATAGTTATAGTTTAAGCAGTTCTGAATAATTGCTGTAATTCATTGTACGTCGAAAAAAAAGAAGTTTGGTTGCTGCAAACTTCTTTTTTGTTTATATAAATCCTGAATCGTTTCAATTCCTTTTATGATACGTGAAGCATGACGGATGCTTTGAAATCCCGAAGATTTGACAAAACGTCGTTTTACGTGTCTATGATCCTGTTCAATCAGGTTATTGAGATGTTTGACGGTACAATGTTTCGTACATCTATAAAAGCCGTTCTTTTTCAGTTTTTTGAATGCACAAAGCAAAGCTGGTGCCTTGTCTGTTGTAAGAACCGTTGGTTCTCTAAATGTTTTCACTAATCATTTCACAAACATATAAGCTGCTTGATGATCACGTGTTTTACGAAGTTGAATATCCAAAGTATACCCCTCTCCATCAATTGCACGATATAGATAACACCACTCTCCTTTGTTCATCTACATGCCAAACATGGTGTGCAGAGATGAACAAAGGAGAAAAGAGTAAAATATACCTTACCTAATGGAATTTGATAGGTGTTTTTTACACAAAAATCCCCTTCATACACTGAAAAACTTTATCATTCATCATTATAAATAGAGCAATCTTAAAATCTGCCAAACCAAAAGAACCTAGAATCAAAAAAATGATCCTAGGTTCTTTTGGTTTGGCTACATATTCACCGAAAAATAACTTCATAGACACGACTTCTGAAATAAATCTACAACCATCAATAACTTCTTCTTTAGGATACCAAAAAAGAAAAAGAATAACCGCTACCTTTTTTCCCTTTAGTAGTGGTAATAAAAAAAGAAATCCAAAATAGATTCCTTTTTTATTCGGTAAAATAATGAAAATATTAATCCCTAATGATAATTTCCACAAAATGTAAAATTCAATTAGGGATTAATAGCAATTTCATATTATTTATCTGTTACAACTGAAGCAATATATGGTAAATTACGATACTTTTCTGCACAGTCAATGCCGTATCCGACAACAAATTCATCTGGAATTTGGAAACCAACATATTCTGCTTTAAAATCAACTTTACGACGCTCCGGTTTATCCAATAAGCTACAAAACTTTAATGCTTTTGGTTTATGCATAGAGAAATGCTCTTTTAAGAAATGAAGTGTTAAGCCAGAATCGATAATGTCTTCTACAACAATTACATTTTTTCCTGTAATGTTGACGTCGATATCTTTTAGTAATTTAACTTTCCCGGTTGTTTCAGTTTGATTGCCGTAACTAGATGCAGAGATAAAATCTATTGTTAATTCGTTTTTAATATGACGAATTAAGTCAGCAGCAAAGACAAATGAACCTTTTAATACCGCAATTATAACGATTTCTTCCCCTTTAAAATCATGTTCAATTTGTAGTGCTAGTTCTTTTATTTTTGTTTGTAATGCTTCTTCAGAAATTAAAATACCTTTTAGTTCAATATTCATTAAAATCCTCCTATACTATAACATCTATGAACATTCTGTAAAAAATGACCCTAATTACATAGGATCATTTTTTACTTTGACTGGATAATCAAATTTTCCAAGGAAAGGAAGTTAGAAAACAAGGAACAATACCTGTATATCGTACATTATCCTTTTACAAGATATCATGTATAGAAAAAATGAAAAAGATAGAAATTTTACCTTTTATAAAGGGAATTATTTTTAATTTTTTTCAAGATGTTTACCAAACGTTTTAGAATCCTTTTTAAATATTAAGGTGTCACGAAACTAGTCATATCAGGGCTTTAATACACTTTTTTATGGAATATGTAACATACATAAAAAGTCTCCTCGCTTCATTTCATTCACGAGGAGACTTTATCAAAATTTTTCGTTTTTGTCTATTGACTAGATTGTTTTTCAACAGTATGAAAGAACTTGGTGTATCCCAAGTTCTTTCTCCTCCTTACTCTTTAAAGATAAATTCTTTAAACTTCTATATTACCTCATGTTAGTCTCATACCATCCGCATTCTCTCCAAATACCTTTTAAGAAAAAACATGGATAAAGCAATAAATATAGATTAGGAATCCACCAAGAAACATCGAAATCTAAACGGATTGTCCAAAATACAAGTGCCTGTAATCCTGAACAAAAAGTTAAGATTAATGACAGGAAAGCAAAGTGACTCCAAATTTGTTTGTGCTTATAATATAAATATAAATATAAACTTACAAAACCTGTCAAAGAGATCAGCAAATCCAGTGGTAAAAAAGACCAGTTCCATGCCACCAAAATAGGATTTTGATAGTCTTTAAACAAATACCCTTGTGGAATCATATGGAAAATTGTTATGAACCAGTATACGATAAACCCGATATCTGTAATCAAAAAGAAGTATTTTAAACGCTTCAATTTACACGTTCCTCCACTACATCTCTTTTATTTTCACCATGTCCTGCACTGCTAAAGTTCAAAGTAACAACTCTAATCAAGTGACCTTATTTTCAAACTATTCCTGAGGTTCCGTGTCTTTAATTCAAACTCTGTATTATAATTACGTATGTGGTGAAACTGATATCTAAAAAGGAGCAACTCTATTATGTACAAACTCAAAACAACAGAAACCAACAATAGTGTGATTGAGTTTATTGAAAATGTTGACAACCTTAAAAAACGTGAAAATGCATATCAATTATTAGATATATTTATTGAAACAACGGGTTATCCAGCGAAGATGTGGGGACCGAGCATTATTGGATTTGGTACATACCATTATAAATATGCATTCGGTCATGAAGGTGATGCTCCATTAGTAGGCTTTTCACCTCGGAAAGCCAAAATTAGTTTATATTTTGCAACTAATCCTGAGCGAGAAGAACTATTAAAGGAATTTGGAAAATACACGTCTGGAAAATCGTGTATATACATTAATAAACTAGCAGACATTGATATTAATGTTCTAAAAGCGCTAATCAAACAATCTATAAGTTTTTTGAAAGAAACGTATCCAAATCATTAATGTGTGTATAGCAATCGAATGAATTAAGAAACAGGTATTTGAATACACATCAAATACCTGTTTTTAGGATTCGGTTTCATCAGCTTTGTACATTTTCTAAAATAATGGCAATGCCTTGTCCGCCGCCAATACAAAGCGAGGCTAATCCATATTTAACGTTTCTTTTCCTCATTTCAAGTGCTAAAGAATAGGTGATTCTAGCACCGCTTGCGCCTACAGGATGGCCTAATGCAACAGCCCCTCCGTTCACATTCACCTTTTCCTTATCGACACCTAACTCTTTAATTACAGCAATAGATTGTGAAGCAAATGCCTCATTAAATTCGAACAAACCAATATCATCTAAACTTAAACCAGCCTTTTCTAATGCTTTTTTGCTTGCTGGTACTGGGCCAATACCCATAATGCTCGGGTCAACCCCTGCAACGCCCCATGTTACAATTTTCGCAAGCGGCTTTAAGTTATGTTCACTCACATACTCCTCAGATGCGACTAACACAGCAGCTGCACCATCATTAATACCGCTCGCGTTCCCTGGTGTAACAGTCCCATCCTTTTTAAAAGCGGGCTTCAATTTTGCTAAACCTTCTACAGATGCACCTTCACGAATATACTCATCCGTATCAAAAATGACTTCCTTGCCTTTTCTGCCTTTTAACTTAACCGGAACAATTTCCTCTGCAAAACGGCCGCTGTCTCTTGCTGCAATGGCCTTTTCTTGTGATTCCACAGAAAACTGATCCTGCTCTTCTCGGGAAATTGAATATTTTTCAGCTAAGTTTTCAGCTGTCATCCCCATTCCACAGCCAACGTAGTTATCCGTTAATGTTTCCCATAACATATCATCAACTTTTGGTGCTTTATTTGGTGAGCCGAAGCGCGTGCCTCTTAATACATGCGGTGATAAACTCATATTTTCGGTTCCTCCAGCGACAACTACTTTTGCATCCCCGGAAGCAATGGACTGTGCGGCAGATACGATAGATTGCATACCCGAACCGCATAATCTATTGAGTGTAAGCGCAGATGATGACTCTGCCATGCCGCTTTTTAAACCGATATGTCTTGCTAAATAAGCAGAGCTGCTGCTTGTATGAATAATATTTCCAAATATGATTTCATCTACATTAGAAGCTTGAATTCCGCTTCTTTTCAATGCCTCTTCCGTTGCTGCTACACCCAAATCGATATCGGTCACATCTTTTAATCCCCCGCCAAAAGTACCAAAGGCTGTTCTTGCTCCGTCAACAATATAAGTTGCCATTCTTTTTCCTCCTCTTTTTTATTACATGCCGCCTGCGACTTTAATATGTTCTCCTGTAATACCGCCTGCTGCACCTGTCACAATAACTGTTCTCTGCTTGTCCATGTGTTGCCCTCCATCCTTCACTTATTACTTACGAGTGTTAAATCATTCAAATACTCTAAATCAAAACCAACCTTTTCACTTAATTCTTGTATTGAAATCTCTTCCATCATTTCTACAACTTTTACGCCTTTATCCGTAAATTTAAAAACAGCGTAATCAGAAACAAATAAATCTACTTTTCGAATCCCGCTAGTTTCATATGATAATTCCTTGACTAATTTAGACGTTCCATCCTTTGCGAACAAGGTAGCTGCGACAATAACCTTTTTTGCTCCTGTCACCAAATCCATCGCTCCACCAACGCCTAAAATCGGCTGATTCGGAACGGCCCAGTTAGCAATTTCACCATGAACATCCACCTGAAGTGTGCCTAAAACCGCTACGTCAATATGACCACCTCTAATCAAAGCAAAAGAATCAGCACTATTAAAAAATGAGGCACCTTTCAAATAGGTAACCGGTTCTTTTCCTGCATTAATTAAATCAATATCTAATTTTCCCTCTACAGGAGAAGGTCCCATACCTAACAATCCATTCTCAGATTGTAAATAAACCTCTTTATCATCTAAATAGGAAGCAACCAAAGTAGGAATTCCAACTCCTAAGTTAACAATCTGTCCATCTTCTAATTCTTCGGCAATTCTCTTAGCAATAATTTGCCTTTTATCTTGACTCAACATAATCACTCCCTATCTTTGAATATTTGCTTTGTATGACATAATCCACATACGCATGAGGCGTCACAACAAATTCTGGGTCCAGCTCACCAACTTCAACAATTTCATTAACTTCGGCAATGACTATTTTTCCAGCTGTAGCCATCATAGGGTTAAAGTTTCTAGCTGTCGTATGGTACACTAAATTTCCAATTCGATCTGCTTTATCCGCCTTTATAATAGCGACATCACCTTTAATAGCCTTTTCAAAAATGTATCTCTCTCCATCAATTTCTCTTTCCTCTTTGCCCTTGCTTAATTCAGTACCAACGGCGGTTCTTGTGTAAAAACCACCTATTCCGGCACCGCCGCAGCGAATTGCTTCAGCTAATGTACCTTGAGGTAGCAAATCGATTTCAAGCTCGCCTTTAGACCAGGCTATTACCGCTTCTTTATTAATGGAAAAAAAGGAGCCAATTGCTTTTTTTATTTTTCCCTGCATGAATACTTTATGTAATCCTTGTCCAAGATCCCCTAAATTATTACTAACAATCGTTAAATCATGAATATCTGTTTCTAATAGTTCATCAATGATCGTTAAAGGTGTACCTGATAAGCCAAAGCCTCCTGTTAAAATTACATCGCCACTCTTGAAATACTTTCTTATTTCACTAGACTCAATGACTTTATCCATTATTTCCCCTCCACTTCTTTATAAAGTGCTTTCTTTTTCAGTTAAAATAAAATAAGAAATCGTTGTGATTTTATGTTTATTTACACTTTTTGTTCGAGAAGTTTTCGGGTATAGGTGGTTACCCATTTCCTTGGCAGCAGCCCCACAGATTTAGCCATGAGTTTATTTTTAAAACCCGGGATGATTACCCTCTTATTTTTCATTAACCCTTCAAAGCCGCACTTGGCAACCATTTGTGGATCCAACATGTTCTTATTGAACACTTTTGTGCCTGCCCCGGCGAATTGCTGCGTGAGCGGTGTTTTAGTAAAGCCTGGACATAATACGGAAACTTGAACGCCGGTTCCTTTCAGTTCTTCCGCAATCGCTTCCGAAAAGGATAAGACGTACGATTTGCTTGCTCCATACATCGACATCCGTGGAACTGGCTGAAAGGCCGCTAATGAAGCCACGTTTAAAATTTTACCTTGCTTTCGTTTCACCATGTCATCCGTAAAAAGCCTGGTTAAATAGGTAAGCGAGATCATATTGAGCTGCAGATATTCCATTTCTTTCTGAATATCCATTTCCGTCATGAACCCGAACCCGCCAGCTCCGGCATTATTAATCAAAATATCAATGTCAATTTCCTCGGTTTTCAAGTGTCGATGCAAGCTCTCTACCGTCGTATAGTTACTCAAATCGCCGGCAAAAGTATTCACTTGTATGCCATAATCCTTTTTAAAATTCTCGGCTTGTTGTTCCAACAACGTTGCGTCCCTAGCGACTAACACTAAGTTATAGCTATGGCCTGCGGAAATTTTAGCAAATTCCAAACCGATTCCTTTTGTAGCACCTGTAATTAAAACTGTTTCTGTTGACATCCGTCTCCTCCCCATGTATTATTTATCCAGTTCCGAAATAAGAAAGCGCTTTATCCACGCCTTAAACGATAGATTCAGAATCTGTTACGCCAATGCTCGAACAAGCGCTCGTCTCCCTAATACTTCGCTTTCTTTCACAACTTTCTCGTGACCCTCTATTTGACGTGAACATACTACAACGTTTACATCTTCCTTTACCAACGCAAGCACTTTCAGGAGCCGTTAACCTGCTACCATCTTCAGTAACTATTTCTGTCTGTCCTGTTAAACCAAACAATTGTTTAGATGACATTCTAGACACCTCCATTATTTAGAATATTTAAAATTTTATAAATATTCTTATTGTCTTTGATTATACTCATAAATTATAATTAAATAAAATTAAAGATTTTAATTTGTAAGTAAGTATTACTAATATTCAAAAAGGGGGGGCGGTCATGAATATTGAGCAATTAGTATATATTATTGAGGTCTCAAAACACAGTTCTCTAACTATAGCAGCACAGAATCTTCATGTGACCCAATCTACGATCAGCCAGTCCATTACCAGCTTAGAAAAGGAGTTAGGGATTAAAATTCTTAATCGCTCAAGGGGACACGGTGCTGTGCCGACCGATGAAGGTAAAATCATTCTAAAACTTGCCTATGGAGTACTGAGAAAAATTGAAGAAATAAAAGAGGCGGCCGACTTATTCAATTCCATGGAAGTCGGGGAACTAAGATTATCTTCTTTACCTGGATTAACGACGTTTCTAGTAAAATCTATAGCCGCTTTTAGACATGAATATCCACACGTAAATGTGGAAGTTGCCGAAAAAAGTGGGTCTGCTATCATTGAAGATATTCGACAACATAAGACCGACATCGGACTGATTACGTATTCAGCTGATTTAAACATAAATATGGAAGGAATAGCTTTTGAAACACTATTTGAAGGAAAACAGAAAGTATATGTTTCTAAACATTCTCCCTTGGCGTTCCTTGGCACCATAACTCCGCAGGATATACTTGATCAAACTCTCGTCACATATAACGGTGAATTTATGCAGGATTTTGTTCAAGATTTCTTTAACAAATATAAACCCTTAAAAGTCCTATTTACATCAAATAATGCAGATGGAGTTCTCCAAGCCATCATTGAAAGTTTAGCTATTACATTTGCTCCTGATTTCATAATGAAAAATTATTCCCCTGTCATCAATGGTGATATCATTCCAATTGATTTGATGAATCATAGGACTGTAAATATTTCTTTAGGGCTGGTTCGATCAGAGAATAAACATTTATCCACTTTTACCAACAAATATATTCATTATCTAAAATCCAAAATTATTAAGAGTTAAAAAAGAAAAAAAGAGAAGCATCTTCGTCGCATGTGAACGACTAGCTTCTCTTTTTTACGAATCTATCTTTTAAAATTTTGTTACATCTACAGGTTCAATTCCTTCAGCCGCACAGTGGTCATGGTATTTTTTCAGGAATGACTCAAAATTATCTCTGGCAATAATTTCTCCATTCTCACCTAAATAGTCTAATGTTCCTTCAACAATATTCAACGTAATAACTTCTTCATCCCCTACAGCCTGAGGTGTATGTGAGGAGCCAGCCGGCTCATAAACGACATCACCAGCTTTGGAGATCCAAGGATCTTCGAGATATCTCCAAGTACCTTGAACAGTATAAACAATAACCGTACCAGGATGAAAATGAGCCGGAAGTTGCATAGCCGCAGGAACTTTTAATAGCGTAACCGTCTGTCCTGTCACCGGATTGGCCTTAAGCAATTTAAACTTCGCATCTCCAAAATACGGAATCCAAGGTAAATCATCTGGACAAATATTATTGGCATGAAATGCCACTACATCTTTTACACTTTTTACGTTACTCACTTATATCCCCTCTTTCAATTTTTTGAAATCCGCATACCGATAACGCTTACACTAGTCAGCTGATTAACTATTGCGAATTTATTATTTTTAGTATATTCATAATTTTCAATTAAGTAAAATTATTATTTTTAACTTACACTTAAGTTGTATTAATTTACACCATCAACTTGGTATATTCACGAACTAAGTTTCATTATTTGGGTGAAATTTACTTAGCGCCAAGTCCCCCATCAAGAGTCAATATTTGTCCTGTACAATAATCAGAAGCTGCTGAAGCAAAATAAAGGACTGCTCCTACTAAATCATTGTCTCTACCTAACCTCCTTACTGGAACTTGGGAGGCGATAAGCGGGCCAGCCTTATGTACAAGTGTTCCCGGTATTTCTGGATTATTCATTCCAGTAGTGAAAACTCCAGGAGCAATGGAATTCACATGCACTCCATGGCGACCCCACTTAACTGCAAGATCCTTCGTTAAAGTCATAACTGCACCCTTACTTGTTGTATATCCTACAGAATCTACAGCTTCCGGGTCAGTACCTTTAAAGCCGATTGAAGAAGAAATGTTAATGATTTTTCCATATTCATTGTCTATCATATGTCTTCCTACAGCCTGACACATTAAAAATGTTCCTGTCACATTTGTATCGAGCATAGATTGCCATTGTTCTAAAGGCATTTCCGTAGCAGGCGTTTCAAAAACCGTTCCGCTACTGTTGACTAAAATTTCGATTTTCCCAAAATGAGAAACCGCTTTCTCCACACCTTGAACAATAGATTCAGGAACTGTTACATCTAATGATACAGCAAATGCTTGTCTTCCTAACGTCTCGATTTCTTTCACAACTTCTTCGCAAACCTCTATACGACGTGAACAAACTACCACGTTTGCTCCGGCCTCAGCCAACGCCAGTGCCATTACACGCCCTAACCCGCTACCACCTCCGGTAACCATGGCTGTCTGTCCTGTTAGATCAAACAATTGTTTAGATGACATTCTAGATCCCCCCTAAATTAAGAATATTCAAAATTTTTAAAACATATCATGTTACTGATTATACTCATAAGTTATAATTAAATAAAATTAAAAATTTTAATGTGTAAATAAGTATTACTAATATTCAAAATGGATACAGTCATGAACATTGAACAATTACTATAAATATGGACGGAGTTCTGCGAGTCATTATTAGAAGCTTGGCTATTGCATTTGCTCCTGATTTCATAATAAATAATTATCCCCCTGTCATAAAGGGGGAAATCATTCCGATTGATTTGGTGATTCGTAAACTCTTAAATATTTCTTTTAGGTTGATTCAAACAGTGAATCCGCTGCTTTTTTGCTATGTGCGAAGCACCAATTCTGTTATACACAAACTATTTTACTTCATCCTCTATTTCAATATGATCATCAGAGTAGGTCTCGGACATCTTCTCTTGACAATTCCAGCACTCACTGCGATTTCGCTCCATAATGGCCAATTCTTCATGACAATGTACACAACGATCCATTTATGCAACCTCCTTTTCATATTTACTCCTTTCTTTCCTTCCTCGATCCATCCATCAATGATTTTTAAATACTTACTTGCTCTTCTGCTTTTATTGTTGTGTGACTTTGCTTCGCGGGACGTACAACAATCAAAAACAATAATCCGATAACAAGCATACCTAAAGAAGTTACTTGAAATCCATAACGATATCCCATTGCCTCAGTCGCTGCATATTGAATAAAATACCCGAATACGAGCGGAGCAATAATACTTGTTGAGCTTGCAAGAGCAACGTAGGCCCCTTGTGCTTTTCCGATGTTTTGGGGAGAAAAAAAGTCCATTAATATTGCAGGTGCGAGTGAAAGAATGACATAAGCAAAACCTGGAGCAAGGGTGAAGAATAGGATGGATATAGCACTTGAGTTCACGGCATTTGCCAAATATACACAAAGAGCAGATAGCACCATCATGGAACCGGCAAGATTTATTCGTGCTTTACGAATATCCCCAGTTTTGCGATAAATCCGGTCTGATAGCATAGAAAATCCAATTTGGCTAATGGCAGCGAAAAGAAAAGGTAACGACACGGCTAATTTTAATGTTTGATTATCAAAATGTTGAACTTTGGTAAAGTATGCTGGAAACCATATCGCTTGAACAGACAATAACCAATAGGCACACCCACCACACAAAATGATAAAAATAAAATTTTTAGACAAAAGATGCGGAAGAAACTGACGCCAAGAAACCTTAGAGAGGGTTGATGAATGCTGCTCCTCTTGATGAAAAGAAGGCAACCCGATTTCTTGTGGACTTTCTTTACCGAAAATGACCCATAAAACTAACACAGTCAGTCCAACAATTCCCATGGCTATAAAAGCAGCTCTCCATCCATATTGATTGATTAAGGAGATTAATAATGGTGAAGCAATTGCAGGCCCAATTGTTGCTCCACAGAGAACAGCGCCAAAGCCTATACCATGTCTATGTTTTGGGAACCATTTTCCCACTATAACCGTTGATAGAGCAGGGGCTGCGCCTTCGCCTGCTCCCAAGAGTATCCTTGTAAGCACTAGCAAAGACAGACTGGAAACAAAAGGTGTAATAAATTGAACAATCAACCATACCAGCGACATCCAAGTTAACATTTTTTTCGTGTTTCTAGAATCAGCCATACCGCCAAGAATGATAGAGGAAAAAGTGAAGAACCAAAAGAAGGAACTTCCCACCAATCCCCATTGTGAAGGACTTAAATGTAACTCTTTCATTACGGGAACGGAAACCAAACCAATGACAATCTTATCAACTTGGTTGATCATACCGGAAGCAACTAGAAATAATAATATAAACCAAGAATATTTTGGGGTGTTCAATATAAAAATCTCCCCTTACTTTTTTCTATTTAGGGAAAACCTTTGTTTGAATTCTGAAAGGTACTCCCCATCACATGAATCAATTGGTGTTCTTATAAAACGTTTTATTAAGGTAAGTCTTTCGGATTTAAGCTCACGGCTAAACTCCTGATATTTATTAAATCCATTACCTTAAGTTTTCTACAATACCACCAGCTGTTTTTCCACGTACGGGAATACCGCCGCGACCCGCTTTACCTGTTTTCTCATCAATAAACATCGCGAAATCAGGTGCAATTTCTCGGCCGTTTGGCATCGTGAGCCACAATCTTAGTAAATGACGTTTGCGTTCCGGTTCTTCATAATCTTCGTATATAGTACGTGAATGAAGAACGGTATAATTATTAACAAATTGCATATCACCCGGTTCCATCATCATATCAATATGCATGTTTTCATCATGAAGGAGGGAATCCATTAAGTCATATGCTTCAATCTCAACTTGTGACAAATGGATACCTGTTTTCGCTTGTGCTGATTCGACATATCCGCGATTATATCTGCAGCTCAATTTACCGTCGTAATAACTAAAGACTGGTGATGAATATACTGGAGATTCTCCTGGTGCTTCCTCACCACGACGATCCAAGAAGTATGGACGATAGAGAATCCCAAGATACTCTGGATACTTCTCAAGAATTTCATTATAAACAGCTATAGAACTTACAATACTACTGAAACCCCCAGATTTAGCTTTTCGAAGACTTAATAATCCGACTACGTCAGATCCATCTGGGTGAAAGGGAAGATGTGCATTCGTTTGGTAACCGCGTACATTTGAATCATTAATGTTGAGACCTTGATCAATGACATGTCCTAAGAGGTCACCTTTTGCGTTTTGCGTTACTGGGATGCCCAAGTGAACTCCGAGACCCCAATAAATGATGCCCGCTTCTTCATCCGTATACTTTTCCATTGGTAATCCACGAATTAATAGGAACCCCCTCCCATTCTCCAGTTCGTCAACAAAGTAAGCGATTTCATCAGAGAGATCAGAAATCGGGAAGTCCTCCTTGTTAAAATTAGGGGCTTGTAAACCTTTTTGTTTAACATAAAATAGAGCGCTTTCAAGAGATTCGATCATTTTCTCGGACAAATAATAAACCCATGAATCATCTTTAGCTAGATCAATGCCTTTCCACGCTACTGGTCCTTGAACTTTTTCCTTTAAAATGGACGACATAGGTACTCCTCCTTCCTTTTCTAATGCATTTCTCTGTTGTTTTCTTGGGTAACTCCTTTAAAAATACCACTTATCTAGGAAGCTTGTACTTCACCAGCTTATCCTGACAGAATCGGTCATCTATGGCCTAGTTTTGATGAGATAATATTGCAACCTTTGCTTTATCGGTTGTTTCTGATGTGTATAGAATTACTGCAAGTCTTTCTAGAAATGAGAGTACTTTCATAAACATGATAGCTTGTTTCCTAATAAAAGATTGACTCCCTCTCCCCTCCCGAATCCTTTGTCAGACAAATTATCACTTATTAAATGATGTCCTCCCTTCCACTTATATGTAAGCGCTTTTAATAACAACTATTGTGAACGTGTTAATTGTTATTATTTTCATTATATTCATAATTTTCAGTTAAATAAAATTAAAGATTTTAATATGAAAGTAAGTATTACTAATATTCAAAAAGGGGTAAGGTAATGAAGTATCTAGTCGTTTCATGCCCTTTTAAAGAAAGAAGAAGTATATCGTACAAAACACGTTTGAACAAGTAAACTTAGCACTATTTCAATACATCGAAGGATTTTATAACCGTAAGCAAATCCATAGTAGTATTGGTTATAAAACTCCTCAAGTAATAGAAGATCTTGCTAAAGAAATAGCTTAGATTTAACTTTTTTGTGTCCAAAATATTGACTCAAATCCATTACTAAAGTATCAGTTCTATTTTATTTACAAAATAGTTTTTTCTATTTTATATTAGTAGTACTTAATTACAAATTAAAATTTTTAATTTTATTTAATTATAATTTATCAGTAGAATTAAAAGTATAAATGAGTTAATATTCCAAAAAAACACTTTCGCGTTTGGTCTTTTACGGTTAAATCGAAACAGGAGGTTGAACTATGGACTTAAAGTTATCTGGAAAAAAAGCACTGATTGTTGGAGGAAGCCGGGGGATTGGTAAAGCTACTGCTCGCCAATTGGCTCTAGAGGGTGTAGATTGTACGATTTGTTCAAGAAATGAATCCTCACTAAAAATTGCTGCAGAGGAATTAGCTCAAGAAACAAACAGAAATATTTATCCAATTGTGGCAGATACCACTGATCCTGACTCTATCCTAAATTTAGTTGAAAAATCAGCAGCAGCAATGGGAAGCATTGATATTTTAATCAACAGTGGAGCCCGTGTTGGCGGCTTTGAGCCAGAGGATTTTAATAGTATTAAAGATGAACTTATTTTGAAAGATTTTGAAGAAAAGTATATGGGCTATTTTCGTTGTATGCGAGCTGTAGCTCCTTATATGATAGAAAATAATTGGGGACGTATTATAAATATAAGTGGTCTGGCTGCTAGAATTGGTGGCAATTATTTTAGTTCCGGTCCACGTAATGCATCTGTTGTCCATTTAACAAAATCCGCATCATTGGAATTAGGAAAACACGGAATTAACGTCAATGCTGTTTATCCAGGGATTGTCGATACGGAAATGTTTAGAAACCGAGTCACTAACGAAGAGGCTGTGCGTCAGATGGCAGGACTCAATGCACTCGGCCGCTTGATTACAGTAGAAGAAATTGCTAATGTCATTACTTTTCTATCTTCACCTTTGGCAGCATCGATTACTGGTGATGTCATCTCGGTAACCGGCGGAATTGGAGATACCGTTTTTTACTAAAAAGCTAGGATTGATATTATAACTGTATCGTAGATTACCAATAATAGTGTATTAAAAAAACGAGCCTCGCTAAAAGCTGAGGCTCGTTTTTTTAGAACTTTTTAATCTCACTCTATCCCGATTGTATATGTAGCAGCATTCAAAAACTTGTCAATCTTAGAAACAGTCCATTCAATGTTCTTAGAGAAAATAGCCATATGTGCAAAAAAGCCGTGGATCATACCAAGTTCACATACATATTCAACTTGCACACCAAATTTTTTCAGACGTTCAGCATAAGCCATTCCTTCATCCCGAAGCACATCATTTTCTGCTGTGATCACGATTGCTGGCGGGAGACCACTTAAATCTTCAGCAACTAAAGGAGAAGCATATTCATTGTACTTGTCCTCATCATTCCTTACATAATGATCACGGAACCAAATCAGCTGTTCGCGATCCAGACCAAATCCTTTTGCAAATGCTTGATGGGATTCCGTATTAAACTCAAGGTTTGTCGCAGGGTAGATTAAGACCTGTGCAGTGATGTCAGGGCCTTTTCTATCTCTCGCCATCATAGTAACTACTGTCGCTAGATTTCCGCCTGAGCTATCCCCTCCGACTGCCAATCTAGTAACATCTCCGTTAAAAGAGGTCCCTTTTTCATAAACCCATTCCAATGCCGTATATGCGTCTTCGACTGGAGTCGGGAACTTATATTCTGGAGCAAGACGATAATTTACAGATACAACAATACTAGCCGTTCTATTTGCTATCATTCGGCAACTTGCATCCATCGATTCAATGTCTCCTAGAACCCATCCTCCACCATGGTAGTAAATGAATATCGGGAATGGGCCTTGCCCCTCCGGTATGTATACCCTACATTTGATTTCTTCGTCTTTGCTTACCGGTATCATCAAATTCTCTATCTTTGAAACCAGATCTAATTTTACAGCAGGACGCGGTGCATTGGAAAGCATATCTCTTACTGCCTTAGGATCCATCTCGTGAATAGGCGGCATCTGATTATATGCTTGTAAATATTTTTCTGCTTGCGGATCTAAATTTGCCAAGAAACATCATCCTCACTTCCATTTATTTTAAAATTAATTCGGCTATTTCTTAGACCTTGATTCCGATTCTGAAACGCTCACATTCACTTCATCATTAAAAAACATACAATGGTGATTTTATTCACCTTATTTCGATGAATAAAATCACCATACAACTTGATATAAGAGATATTGGTGATTAACATTACCACCAGATTTTTATCTAATTACAGGTGCTCCTCCGATATAAAACTCGAAATCCGGGGCAATTTTTCGGCCATTTGGCATCATGAGCCACAATCTTAATAAATGACGTTTGCGGTCATCTTCTTCATAATCTTCAAATAATGTACGTGAATGAAAAACTGCATAATTATTAACGAATTGCATATCACCTGGTTCCATCATCATATCAATATGAAAGTTTTTATCATGAGTAAGAGAATCTATAAAATTAAATGTTTCGATTTCCTCTTTCGACAAAGAGATACCTGTTTTCATTTGTGCTGATTCGACATATTGGCGCATATATCTGCAGCTCAATTTACCATCGTAATAGCTAAAGATTGGTGATTGAACTACCGGAGATTGACCTAGTGCTTCTTCCCCACGAAGATCATGGGCGAATGGACGATAAAGAATTTCAAGGTACTCTGGGTGCTTCTCCAGAATTTCATTATAGATAGACATTGCACTAGCAATACTGCTTAAACCACCAGATTTCGCTTTGCGAAGACATAGTAATCCGACCACATCAGCAAGATCTGTGTGATAGTCAAGATGCACATTTGTTTGGTAACCTCTTACTTTTGTATTATCATTAAAGTCTTTACCTATGTTTTTGATATGCCCTAAGAGATCCCCATTTTTGCTTTGGATGATCGGCAGTCCCAAGTAAAGTCCGAGACCCCAGTAAATGATGCTTGCTTTTTCGTCAGTATACCGTTCCATTGGCAATCCGCGAATCAATAGAAACCCTCTACCATTCTCCAGTTCGTCGACAAAGTATTTGATTTCGTCAGCGAGATCAGGAATCGGGAAATCCTCCTTTTTAAAATCTGGTGCTTTTAATCCCTTTTGCTGAACATGTAATAATGCCTTATCAAGTGCAACAATCGTTTTATCGGACAAATAATAAATCCACGAATCATCTTTAGCTAGTTCAATGCCTTTCCATGCTGAACGCCCTTGAATTTTTTCATTTATAATGACTGACATACATATTCCTCCTTTATTCATTTGGTTATTTTTCCACTTGATATAACTGAATATTTTGAATTTTCTTTTCCTTAGTATACTTATAATTATAAATTAAATAAAATTGTTATTTTTAATTTGTAATTAAGTTGTATTAATATATACCGGCATTCAGTCTCGCAAACTAGCCCTTTCAAAAAACTAAGTAATAGATACATTGACCAAATAATCAATTAACATAGTTATGGTCATTCCAATTTGGTATATTCACTAACTAAGAAGATCCTTCGTTGAAGTTATAACTGCACCCTGATTTGCTGTATATTTTTTAAATACTCACTTGTTCCTCTGTTTTTATCGCTGTGTTACTTTGCTTCGCGGGACGTACAACGATCCAAAATAATAATCCGAAAACGAACATACCCAAAGAAGTTACTTGAAATCCATAACGATATCCCATTGCCTCATTCGCTGCATATTGGATAAAATATCCGAATACGAGCGGGGCAATAATACTTGTTGAACTTGCAAGAGCAATGAACGTCCCTTGTGCTTTTCCGATGTTTTTGGGAGAAAAAAAGTCCATCAATATTGCGGGTGCGAGTGAAAGAATGACGTATGCAAAACCTGGAGCAAGGGTGAAGAACAGAATGGATATGGCAGTTGAATTTACAGCATTTGCTAGATATACACAAAGAGCAGCTAACACCATCATGGAACCGGCAAGATTTATTCGTGCTTTACGAATATCCCCAGTTTTGCGATAAATCCGGTCTGATAGCATAGAAAATCCAATTTGGCTAACAGCAGCGAAAAGAAAAGGTAACGACACGGCTAGTTTTAATGTTTGGCCATTAAAATGTTGAACTTTGGTAAAGTATGCCGGAAACCATATCGCTTGAACGGACAATAGCCAATAGGCACAACCTCCACATAAAACAGTAAAAACGAAATTTTTAGACAACAAATGTGGAAGAAACTGACGCCAAGAAACCTTAGAGAGGGTTGATGAATGCTGCTCCTCTTGATGAAATGAAGGTAATCCGATTTCTTTTGGACTTTCTTTACCGAAAATGATCCATAAAACAAGCACAATCAGTCCAACAATCCCCATGGCTATAAAAGCAGATCTCCATCCATATTGATCGATTAAGGAGATTAATAGTGGTGAAGCAATTGCTGATCCTCCTGTTGTTCCTAACAAAACAGCGCCAAATCCTATACCATGTCTATGTTTTGGGAACCATTTTCCCATTATTGCCGTTGATAAGGCAGGGGCTGCGCCTTCGCCTGCTCCCAAGAGCATTCTTGTAAAAACTAGCAGAGACAGACTGGAAACAAAAGGTGTGAGAAATTGAACAATCAACCATGTAAGTGACATCCAAGTTAACATTTTTTTCGTGTTTTTGGAATCGGCCATACCACCAAGAATGATAGAGGAAAAGGTAAAGAACCAAAAGAAGGAACTTCCCACCAATCCCCATTGTGAAGGGCTTAAATGTAACTCTTTCATTAGGGGAACGGAAACCAAACCAATAACAATTTTATCAACTTGGTTGATCATACCGGAAGCAACTAGAAATATTAATATAATCCAAGAATATTTTGGAGTGCTCAACGTATAAATCCCCCCTATTTTTACCATCAAGGGAAAACCTTTTCCTAACATCTGAAAAGGTGCTCCCCATCACATGAATCAATTGGTGTTCTTATGAAACGATTTATAAAGGTAAGTCTTTCGAATTTAAGCCCAATTACTTCAAGTTTTCTATAATACCGCCAGATGTTTTTCCACGGACAGGAATACCGCCACGACCCGCTTTACCTGTTTTCTCATCAATAAACATCGCGAAATCGTGTGCAATTTCTCGGCTATTTGGCATCGTGAGCCACAATCTTAATAAATGGCGTTTGCGTTCCGGTTCTTCATAGTCTTCGTATTGAGTACGTGAATGAAGAACTGTATAATTATTGACGAATTGCATATCACCTTCTTCCAACATCATATTATAATGCATATTTTCATCATGAAGGATGGAATCCAGTATGTCTAACGCTTCAATTTCAACTTTTGACAAATGGATACCTGTTTTCGCTTGTGCTGATTCAATAAATGTACGGACATATCTGCAGCTCAATTTACCATCATAATAACTAAAAATTGGTGATGTAAATACTGGTGATTCACCTGGCGCTTCCTCACCACGACGATCAAAGTTGAATGGACGACAGAGAATTCCAATATACTCTGGGTACTTCTTCAGAATTTCATTATAAACAGCCATTGAACTTACGATACTACTGAACCCCCCAGATTTCCCTTTTCGAAGGCTTAATAATCCGACGACATCAGATCCATCTGCGTGAAAAGGAAGATGCAATTTCGTTTGATAACCGCGTACATTTGAATTTTCTAAGCTAAGACCTTGATCAATGACGTGCCCTAAGAGGTCACCATTTGCGTTTTGCGATACCGGAATGCCCATGTGAAGTCCGAGCCCCCAATAAATGATGCTCGCTTCGTCATCCGTATACCTTTCCATTGGTAATCCACGAATTAATAGGAACCCCCTCCCATTCTCTAGTTCTTCCACAAAGTACGCAATTTCGTCAGAGAGATCCGGAATCAAGAAGTCCTCCTTGTTAAAATTAGGTGCTTTTAAACCCTTTTGTTTAACATGAATTAAAGCGCTTTCAAGGGATGCGATCGTTTTCTCGGACAAATAATAAACCCATGAATCATCTTTAGCTAGATCAATACCTTTCCACGCTACTGGTCCTTGAACTTTTTCCTTTAAAATGGACGACATACATAATCCTCCTTCAATAATATGGTTAGTTAATCTCTTACTTAACTTCAATCAATTGTCTTAACTCTCTGCGCAAAATTTTCCCTGTTGAGTTCTTAGGTAACTCTTCAGAAAATTCCACATGTCTAGGAAGCTTGTACTTCACCAGCTTATCCTGACAAAATCGGATAATGTCATTCATGGTGATCTGCTCATCATTGACTACGACATAAGCTTTTACGTTTTCTCCGTATTCTCCATCGGAAATTCCGATTACGGCTGCCTCTACAACAGCAGGATGTTGATACAGAACTTCCTCCACTTCACGAGGATATACATTGTATCCACCAACAAGAATCATGTCCTTCTTTCGATCAACGATGTAGATGTATCCTTCTTCATCCATCGTTGCTAAATCACCAGTGTAAAACCATCCATCTATAAAGGCAGCTAATGTAGCTTCTGGCATTCCTAAGTATCCATTCATTACATTTGGCCCTTGAACTACTAATTCTCCGACTTCTCCTCTCGGCACTTCTATTCCATCCTCATTGACAACTTTGCTCTTGACGCCTGGTATATCTAAACCGATAGAGCCTGGCTTGCGAGTTCCCTTTAAAGGGTTAATAGCAACGAGAGGCGAAGTTTCCGAAAGTCCATACCCTTCCAAAATAAAAACGTTGTACTTATTTTCAAATTTTTGTAACAGCTCGACCGGAATCGAAGCACCTCCTGAGATACACACGCGAATGGATGAGAAATCTTCCGCAGTAGATTCAGGCGATTGAAAGATAAAATTGTACATCGTAGGAACTCCAGCAAACACTGTTGCCTTTTTTTCTCGAATGGTACGGACCACATCAAGAGGGCTGAATTTAGGTAGGATCAGGACAGTTGCCCCGCAAGCAATTGGCCCATTCAAACTTATAGTCATACAGAAAACATGAAACATTGGTAGAACAGCTACTACACAATCTTTATCATGGAGTTCAATTAACTCTGAAATGGAGTCTGCATTCGAAGCCAAATTCCGATGCGATAACATCGCACCCTTTGGTTTCCCTGTTGTTCCTGATGTGTATAGAATGACTGCAAGGTCTTCCTGATCAATGAAAGTGCTTGGACAAACATTATTACTTGTTTCCATCAGATGCTCCCATGCCGATTCCTGATCCTCGGCATCTGTATAAATGACTAGCTTTAGATTTTCCAATTGTTCCTTTATTTCTGACAACCTTGGCTCTACGGATATGTGCGCAATAACTGCTTTAGCTTGACTATCGTCTAAAATGTAGTTGATTTCCTCTTTGGTATACAAAGGATTCATCGGAACAACAAATGCACCTAGTCGTAAAATGCCGTAGTACGTAATAAGAAATTCAGGGCTATTTCCTAATAAAAGAGCCACTCCATCTCCCTTCCCGATTCCTCGGGCAGACAAACCAGCAGCCAATCGATCTACCTGCTGATTTAGTTCTTTATAAGTAACACTTTTATCTCTATAGATATAAGCGATACTGTCTGGGAAATTACTTGCACTTCTTCTCAGATTTTCGTCTAAATTATAACTCATTAAATGATTCCCCCCTTTATTCATATGAAAGTGTTAGAATAGTAATTATTATGAATATTCAAAATATTATTACGTTAAGTATACTTATAAATTATAATTAAATAAAATTAAAGATTTTAATTTGTAAGTAAGTATTACTAATATTCAAAAAGGAAGGCAGCCATGATGTTGGGAGCCCTTCAGGGGTGGCAAAAGTGGCAAAGACAATAGAGGCTTGAATGAAGATAAAAGCCAGCGCCTTTAGACGCTGGCCAGTAGTATAGCTTATAACCTTTGTGCAAACCATCCTTTGGAAGGGTGGTTATGATTAAATAATTAATATTTTAAAACAAAAACAAAAGTAAAAAAAGAGTCCTATTAATTTAGGACTTTTTTGTTTTATGTAAGAAGATGTTTTCGTAATTGGTCTAGTTATAGAGTTTCATTAGTGAAAATGTCCTTCAGATGCTTTAGGAACAGTCCCAATATCAGAGATAATCATTTTAACAGTTTCATCTACTGACATGGTTTCGGAAATGATTTTCTCGTTTGGTGAGTCTAGCAAATCTTTATTAGTGTACCAAGCTGTTAGTTCAGCTTCGCCAAAATCATCTCTGTTGGGCTGATTGTTCTAATAATAAATGAAAGTAAACTTCTATTCAAAAGTTTACTTTAGTTAATCTAGGGGTACTGCCGCATGCCCATATATATAAGAGTGAGAAGAGAAGAGCAAAGTGAAGAAAGTCAATAATAGCAAGGGTTTATAAGGTATAGGGTGTACCTGAAGTAACACCTAAAAACTGGAAAATAATAAAAAGATGTCAATATAAAATAACATCTAAAATAAATAAATTGGTAACTTATGTTTATAACTTATTTATTAATTTGCTGTACTCTTTTTTGAGTAATATACTGAAAGTAAATTAAACTCCACATGCAAAAATATTGAAAAAACAATTGATAGTGAGTAATCCGTAATCATACCAAATATGATTCCCCCTAAAAATGCGAACAGCATAAATTTTATGCTAGTCTGATTAAAGCTGTAATATTGTAAGTGCGCTACAGCGAATAGAAAGGAAGATATTAGGATCTGTACCGTAACTGGTATGTAAAATATTTCATAAAGAGGGTATATTGGGAATGAATTATTAAGCATTGGTATAATCATCCCTCTGAAAATTACTTCTTCAAAAATAGGATACATAATTACAAAGTTTAAGATGTTCTTTTTCCCGCTCGGCTTATACCCTGAGTATCGTGAAATGAAGATATTCGTTATCGCGGCAATCAAGATTAATAGAACAATTGATTCGTAGTGAATTGGTAAACGGAATACGTAATTATCTTCATAAAAATAAATAATTACTGTCAGCAGTGTTCCCCATATATAAATAATCTCATTTTCTATCTTTCGGTACAACGTTCTTCCAATAATAACACCAACTGTAATATCAACAATTTTATATGAAAAAGCTAATAAAACAGCAAATACCAAAGCAATAAGGTAGCTCATATCGATTTATCACCCTATCTCCCAAGGAACTCCTTTGAATTCATGCATTTGATTGACATCCAGCATTACTTGATTTTGAAATATTTTCCCGCTATTTAATTTTTTATATTATGTTGACTAGTTTTGTATACGCTATACATTAAATGACGATGTAAACTAGTGCTGCTATAAGATTTGGAATAGCCATTATTAAAAAACCTTTTGATTGGTCGATACGGCCAATTTTACGCTTTTCCTTTTTTGAAAATAGGGTTCCTTTATTACCTAAAATTAAGCTATCAATGAAGTAAGCTAAAGCTAACCCAATACTAATTAACCCAAAAGTTCCACATACATAATAAATGTGACTCCAATCCCGACTAAAATAAGATTCTACAGATACGATAAGTAATAGAAATATTCCTGAAATGAGTCCTCTCTTTATCATTATGATCCCTCTTTCAAAAAGATTTAATATCCACATTATACCATATTGTTGAGTGTATATTTTGTGAACCACCCGCTACTTAACGTCCTAACGGACTGTTTGAAGTGGGGGCTTCTCGGTTAGTCGTTACTTTTGATAGCTAACGAATTAGTCCTAAGACAGCCGAGCTAAC